>NZ_JBNJOJ010000003.1:0-239397 GCF_050113655.1 Vibrio sp. TRT 29B02 | reverse complement strand
TCTAAGGTGAAGATGTCATCATCTTCAGTGCGCGTCGCGCTTACACCTTCAACTTTTGGCGCGTCGTTGGTGCCTGTGATGGTAATCGTCGCTGTGGTTTCTGTACGCGATAACTCTTGGCCTTCGTCGTCATATTCCACAACATCATAGCTGTATGTGATGGTTTCACTTTCACCCGATGCCAGTGAGTTGTAAGCGTTTGGCTCTACCGTCAGAACGCCGTCTTTGACAGTAACACCCTTCGCATCACCAGAAGTTAATGTGATATTCTCGGCCACTAACTCATCACTCGCATCCTCATCGCTGCTCTTCGACAACAAATCTAAGGTGAAGATGTCATCATCTTCAGTGCGCGTCGCGCTTACACCTTCAACTTTTGGCGCGTCGTTGGTGCCTGTTAAAACGATAGTTAACGTGGCAGAGTCAGTTGCCCCGAAGTTATCAGTAACAGTAACTGGCACTTCAATAGTTATTTCTTCACCTTGTGCAAGATAATCATACGAAGACGCATCAAACTCATAGGTACCATCTCCATTTAAAGTCAGGCCATTCACTACTGTGTCCGTAGTAAAGACTAATGGCTCACCAGCGGGCTGGTCCACATCGGTCGCAGTCATACTGCCTGTGATGACCTGATCTTCTAATAACGAGCGATTTTCAGGCTCTGCTACTGGAGCATCATTCACAGGAGTAACATCAATATTGACTACCAGCGTATCTGTACCACCATTGCCGTCATTGACAATGACAGTGAAGCTATCAGGGCCGTTATAATTCTCATTCGGCGTATAGGTCCAAGTGCCGTCTGGGTTTACGATAGCCGTACCATTTGCAGGCGCAGAAGATTGGGAGAAAGTTAGGATATCTTGGGCATTTTGGTCTGTAGCAGTCAGCGTTCCGCTGATAGGTGTATCTTCGTCGGTAACAACGGCAAGGCTATCACCTAGTGGGTCATTATTTAGATCAACGAAAATAGGATTGAATAGACGGAATTGCTCTAGGAGTGCAAGGCTTTGTGTCTGAGAAAGACCTAATGATTCAAAACCTGAAGTATCGAAATTAGTCGAAGCAATCGTCTCGGCACCATCACGCGCAACAGATGTGGAAGCCGTTAGGCTTGAACCACTTTGACCACCAGCGGCCGTTGCAAAGTCTTCACCTAACTCTGTCGGGTCTTGGCCTTCTTCTAACGCAGCAAAGATATCTGCAATTTCTGCTGAGATATCTAGGTTCTCGCCGTTGTCGCCAACTAGGTTGACTTGTAGTTGTTGATCTTCAGCAAACTCAGGATTGCCCTGAACAATCACCTCACCCGGTTTTGGAAGCTCTCCCTCTACCAAAACTCGAACATTACCGTTTGCATCAATAACGATGATTTGGTTTGCTGCTAAATTGCCTACTGCTACGTAAGTACCAAAACCCATATTTTAAGCCCTTTATCCTTGACTAAATTCTTGCTTATGTCATTGCCGACAAAAATTTGGCAATGTTAAAAATTCATGCAGGTTATAAATTAACATCTTTAACTATTCGGCTAAACACATTTTTTGTATAAAAGCCTCAACAAACACGACACAAGTTGCATTTCTCAACATTGAGACCATGAATTAAGATCACATTTTTAGCCCTATTAAGTGTGAATAATGCCTCTTTAACCAATATGCACTCATTTTTTTAATCTTTGTCGATAATTCACAACTTAGCAACGCAATAAATGCGTTTTTCATTAGTTTTCTAGCCCTAAGAGTGCTATTTTATTGGCGCTATCGATGGATAAATCTCACAAACGAGACAAAAAAGTTGAGTATTATCCTCAATTACGAGCACTTCGAGGAGAGTCAGAGTGAATTGGAATAAGTTGAAAGTACTAAGTTGCGCGGTTGCACTTAGCTTTCCAGCACATAGTCAAACATTAGAGCAAGCAGTTGCCTACACCATTACTACGAATCCTGAAATTAAAGCATCATACAATGAGTTTATGAGTAAGTTTTATGACTCAGAAGCATCAACTGGCGCTTACATGCCTAAATTGGATTTAGATGCAGGTATTGGTTATGAAGCGGTTGACTTAGCATCAGGGACCGAAAATGAATTGACCCGTAAAGAAGCGACTTTGACGCTGACACAGTTGTTATGGGATGGTTCCGCTACTCTTAACGACATGGATAGAACTGCTGCAGACGCCGAGTCTGTTCGATTTCAACTTCTTTCCGATGCCCAAGATATCGCTCTTCAAGTGACTAAGATTTATTTGGACGCGACAAAAGCATATGAAGTGTTAGCTCTTTCTGAAAGTAATCTGGCTGTACACAAAGAGATTTATCGTGACATCAGCAAACGTGTTGATTCAGGAATAGGTTCAACAGCAGATTTATCACAAGTAGAAGCACGTTTGGCTAAAGCGCACGGCAACTTGCTCGCTGCGCAAAACAACCTGTTTGATGTCCACACTCAATTCAAGCGTATCGTTGGTCAAGCTCCACAAGGGTTAATCTTCCCTCGTGCCGATCAAACCGCAATCCCTTTCACAGTGGATGAAGCTTTAGACACCGCATTTAACTCACATCCAGTGATCAAGATAGCTCAAGCTGACGTCGATTCTGCTCGATTCCAATACGACCAAACTAAAGGCGTTAACTACCCAACACTGTCAATCGAAGCCAACCAAACTTGGCGCGATGATGCCGGCGGCATTGAAGGTGGCAGCGACGAATTCTCTGCAATGCTACGTATGCGCTATAACCTATACAACGGTGGCTCTGATGCAGACCGTTCAGAGAGCGCAGCATATCAGTTGAATAAAGCGAAAGATTTCCGAGATCGTACATTCCGCACTGTTGAAGAAGGTTTGCGTCTATCATGGAGTGCTCTTGATCTAACCGTTCAGCAAAAAGAGTTTCTTGCTGACCACGTAGACTCGGCATCTGACACCGTTATTGCGTACCAAAAGCAGTACAAGCTCGGCAAACGTACCCTACTTGACTTGCTCAACACTGAGAACGAGTTGTTCGAGGCTCGCAAAGGTTACCTAGATGCTAAGTATGACGAGCAGTACGCTAAGTACCGTGTTATGAATGCAACGGGCAACTTGATGGCGGCACTACGTGTGGATACACCTGAAGAGTGGAATAAGAAGGTAGAATACTAAGATGAAAAAAACAGTACTTTCAGCGCTTGTCACTGCAACCATTTTTGCAGCACCACTCAAAGCCGAAGACACGTACGAGTATCGCGCAACTCCGACTCCGAATCAGCTAGCAGACTTGCTGGACGAAGATAGGGATGGTGTGATTAATGCGCGCGATTTATGTCCTCAAACTCCGGCTAAAGCCGATATTGATAACGACGGATGTGGTACTTACATCAAAACAGAAGAACAGCTAAATCTGCATATTCTGTTTGCTAACGATTCGGATCAGATTCAACCCGCTTTCTTAGCTCAGATTCGTGAGATGTCTGCCTTCCTTGAATCTTACCCGTCAACGTCGATCGAACTTCGTGGCTATGCAAGTAAAGTAGGTAAAGCGGAATACAACATGGCTCTATCTGAGCGTCGTGCACAATCAGTAGAAAAGGCATTGCTTGAAAACGGTGTTGCTTCAGACCGTGTCCGCATTATCGGTTTCGGTGACACAGATCTTGAAGCATTAGGCACAGACGAAATCAGTCATGCGAAAAACCGCAAGGTAGTGGCAACGGTTGTCGGCCACAAAGGTAATGTTAAAGAAGAGTGGTCAATCTTCACTAAGATTGAGAAATAACCATTTGTTTTTGATTAAGGGAGCTTCGGCTCCCTTTTTTATTTTGCTTTTGGGTGATGAGTGTTACCCTAGCAGCAATTAAACGTATGAGATAAAACCAATGAGCAAATTAACTTCTGATATTCAAGCAAACCTTGAGCTATTCGTTTCAGAAACTAAGCAATCTAAGCTAGTTTGGGGCATGCGAAATGAAGAAGGCTGGCTGTCTTGCGACTCTACTGAATTTGAAAACAGTGAAGTAATGCCATTCTGGTCAAATAAAGAAGATGCACAAGCGCACAATGTTGAAGAGTGGGCAGACTTCGAAGTGCTAGAAATCCCACTGGATATTTTCGTTGAAGATTGGTTGCTAACTCTTGCTGAAGATGGTGTTCTAGTTGGTACTAACTGGAATGCTCAACTTGAAGGTAAAGAGATGGAGCCATCAGATCTCGCGAAGATGTACCTAGACTAATGACCAAAAGCGTCCCTCGGGACGCTTTTTTGTTCTTATTGCTTGGCCACTAAGGTTGCCATCACCGCTTCGCGGTTGTCCAAATAGTCATTTAGACCGACTTTTCTCAGTTCGCATGATGGGCAATCACCGCATCCGTCACCAATAATCCCGTTGTAGCAAGTCAGGGTTTTCTCACGTACAAGTTGCAGAGCGTCATATTGATCCGCCAATGCCCAAGTCTCGGCCTTATTCAGCCACATCAATGGGGTCGCAATCTCTAGTTGGTAGTCCATACCCTGAGCTAATGCGTTGTTCATCGCTTTAACGAAATCATTACGGCAATCTGGGTAGCCAGAAAAATCCGTTTCACATACACCAGTGATCACTGTTTTCGCACCAATCTGATAAGCATAGATACCCGCTAGGGTTAAAAACAGGATATTGCGACCAGGTACAAACGAATTTGGTAGGCCATTCTCTTGCAGTTCATGAGAAACCGCAATGTCATCACGAGTGAGGGAACTGATTGCCAGTTCATTCAATAGACTGACATCCATCACCTTATGGGCCTTAACACCCAACTCTTTTGCTAAGTTTTGTGCCACTTCGATTTCTAACTTATGACGCTGACCATAATCAAAAGTAATCGCGTGAACTTCATCAAACTGTTTAAGCGCTTGGACAAGGCATGTGGTTGAGTCTTGACCACCACTGAATACTACAACGGCTTTGTTCATGATTGTTTCCTTTAAGCAATGCTGAGGTATTTGTGAGTTTGGATCGACAGACGCCAATTTCTAGCGATACAGACATCAATACACAGCTCGGTTGCACGGGGTTTTTGACTGATTGGCTGAAGCGCAATGGTAGTCGACTTTGGCACTTGAGCGCGTTCTAGCAAAGCATCCAGTTGGTCGATGTCTTTCTCAGTTGCTACTGGGTGCTTAATCTCATTCGCTCGCAATAATGCACTGTCTAACACTGGCAGCTTGCCTTTCATAGCCACCTTTGGTGACACTGTCACCCATGTATTTTCGCTAGCTACAACGTCATAAGTTCCGCTGGTTTCTATCTGACATTGGCAACCCATGGCTTCAAACGCAGCCGTTAGAGGATGAAGATCGTAAATACAAGGTTCACCGCCAGTAATCACAATATGTCGAGCGGTGTAGCCTTGCTTGTTGTACTCATTAACAATGTCTTGTGCTGATACACTACACCAAGTCGGAGAGTCCTCTTTCTTGGTTAGGATTTCTTCAAGCGAGCATTCGTCTTGCGGGGTCGCATCCCAAGTTTGCTTAGTATCACACCAAGCACAACCCACTGGGCACTCTTGCAATCTGACAAATACTGAAGGAACGCCCGTAAAGACCCCTTCTCCCTGAATGGTTTGAAACATTTCGTTAATCTTGTACAACTTAAACTCAGCCTAAATCATCATCAAAAGTTTGCAGGAACGAGACCTTAAAGGACTCCAGGTTGAAGGTCAACTAATTCATAAATTGATCATTCGAATCTCAGCCATTATGCTGGACTCTTTTGCGTCGTCTACGCTCTATTTTAAGGTAAGTTATGTATAAATTGATTGCTCTTGATATGGATGGCACTTTGCTCACCAGCGAAAAGACCATTAGCGAGAGAACAAAACGCGCGATTGCCGAAGCACGTCAACGTGGCGTAAAGGTGGTTCTTGCCTCTGGTCGTCCTCTGGACGGCATGCAAGCGAAGCTAACGGAGCTCAACATTGAAGGTGACAATGAGTTCGTTGTTTACTTCAATGGCTCAATGGTGAAAGAACTGGGCACCAACAAACTGATTCACACTGCCATCATTGATGGTAAGCGCGCTAAACAAGTTGCAGCACTGGCGCAACAACTAGGTGCCTACTGTCATGCCTTTAGTGCAGAGCTAGGGCTTATCACCCCAAAGCACAATGAATTCACTCAAATTGAATCCACTATTAACCAAATTCCAGTAACCGAAATGGACTTTGATCAACTTGAAGACAACCACGCTATCATCAAGGCTATGATTGTTGCCGAGCCAGAAACTCTGACCAGACTGGTTGATCAGATCCCACCATCGGTGCGAGAGGAATTTACCATTGTTCAAAGTGCGCCTTTTTTCCTAGAGTTTCTGAGTCTCGACAGTAATAAAGGCGTTGGTGTCAAAGCCATTGCAGATTATCTAGGCATTAAGGCTGACGAGGTGATTTGCATGGGTGATGCTGAAAATGATCACCACATGCTCGAATATGCTGGGCTTGGGGTTGCGATGGAAAACGCGATGGAACAGACCAAAGCCATCGCCAACTATATTACGTCAAGCAACAATGACGACGGAGTTGCAAAAGTTATTGAGCAATTCATTTTGAACAAATAAGCCCTAATGCACAAAGGCAGCGTTACGCTGCCTTTGCTTTTGCTCTGATAAGTATTGCGAACACAATCAGCAATAACGGGTATCTAAGTGTTTCGACAATAAGCGAATAGAGGCCGCTTGAGGACACAAAGGTCGCAGCATAACTGACCAGCAAATAGGTTATGACCATAGCAAACATAGCAATCACCGTATCCTTGCCATTCGCCTTTTTCTGCTCTGTACGCTGGGTTGTAACCAAACCGAACACCGTCACTATTATTGCTAACCAATAAGTAAATACAGGTATTGGCCAAAAGATGGTGAGCAGTGTCGCGGCAAAAACCAGCATACCCCAAACCAGCTTCGATGAGAGTAATACCATCGCATCCACTTCGGTTCGGCTTTGTAACCTAATGATATGCCATGCACATAAAGCACCTAATAACGCGCCACTAATACTGTCAATCATGAAAGCAGCACCACTGTAAAACTTGGCAATAGCGAGCCAACTCACGGCAATCAGAAGCATGATTGACCAACGATTAAGATACAGTTTTTTCAGTGCATCAAGAACCAACACACCCACACAAAGCCAAACGGCTATTGGTAAACTCGGTAAGCCAAATCCATAACTTGATGCCAACTCTACAGCAGGCAGATACACATGCGGCCGCGGAAGTGCAAACCCCTGTTGAGCAACAAGGCTAAGTAGTGATGTTACGGTAACGGCAAAGAACGCTCGATAACAAAACTCCTTACCAAATCGCCAATAAAGTAGAGGAAATAACCCCAATAGAATTAGCGGATTGGCAAGATAATTACCCGCAATCAGCATCAGGTCTAAAACCGTGTAAATATACTCAGGCATCTTGAGCAAAGAGTGTTGCAATTGCACCATCCAACCGAGTTCTAACTGATTGAAAAATGGCGCTGCCTCGACGAGATTGCCCACGTAAAGTACGCTCTGATCGGTGGCATTGGGCAAAGCATCAATCAACCACTGAAGTTGCTCTGGAAAACGATAGTCTTCCATAGGCACCAGTTGCGGATCGACTAACATTGCAGACGATATCTCTATACCATAATGTGGAGCAAACCAAATGGGTAACTCGTTACCATCGAGAAGATTGTTGTATTGGAAAGCGACAATATCTGAGTCAGCAACACAATCATAAAACGCAGCGTTATCACTCCGACCTAATTCATTGCCTACAGAAACCACCAGCCCAGTCTCTTCCCACGCTTCACGTTGAGCCGCCAGCTTTGGATCTTCACCACTGGCGATGGTGCCTGCTGGCAGTGAAAGCTTGCTGGTAATAATTTCATTGACCATCACCACTTTCTCGCCTGAGCGAATAACGCACACCGCCCCCTTTAAATTTGATGAGTCTGACTCAGCCACAGAGGAAAGAGAAAAGAAGGCTGAGATCAGACATATAAAGGTGCTAACTATATTAGAATAAAAACTCATGATGCTGGCTTGTGTTTCCCGACTGACTTACGTAACCAATGAATATGATGTTCAAAACCGAACTGCTGATAGAATTCGACCGCTGAAGCATTAAATTGCCACACTTCAACAAAAACTTCCTGTACACCGTACTCGACAAAGCGTTGTTCTATTTTTTGGCAAAGTTGATTCGCCACACCTTGTCCACGATATTCAGGGCAGATAAATAGCTCATCGATGCTCCCCATTTGGATCGGCTTACTAACTGTAGAAATGAGTTCGCAAAAATGCCCCGTGATAAAGCCTATGATGGCGTTAGCCTGACATGCCACAAAAACAAGACATTCAGGATCGTCTAGATAGCGAGCAATGCTTTTTTCTTGCTCTATCTCTTCTGCTGTTTTGAAGTAGTTAGGGCATTGACGATGGTGCTCATCATGAAGCTGGTACATCAGTTCATTAAGCTGTTCGAGATCGTTTTCGCCTGCAGAACGAATTGATACTGGGTGCATAAATATTTTTGCGTTACAAATAAAGTGACAGTGTGGCGGTTTAGTCAAATTTTTTCAACAAAAAAGCCCCTTTGTATGAGGGGCTTAAACTACGTAAGATGCGCCAACTAAGAGTGAAGTGCTTTTTCTATCTCTTCTAGACTTGTTGGATCATCAATGGTTGATGGTACCGTGTATTGCTCACCATCAGCAATCTGACGAATGGTACGGCGTAGAATCTTACCAGAACGTGTTTTAGGTAAACGCTCAACCACCAGCGCGTGTTTAAAGCAGGCTACCGCACCAATCAGTTCGCGGACCTTATTGATCAATTCACCTTCGAGTTGTGCATCATCAACTTTCACACCATCTTTAAGTACGACGAGACCAAGAGGTAACTGACCTTTTAAGTCATCATGCACGCCAACGACAGCGCATTCGGCAATTGCAGGGTGGCCGCCAACTATCTCTTCCATCTCACCGGTTGATAGACGGTGTCCCGCAACGTTAATCACGTCATCGATACGCCCCATAATGAATAGGTAGCCCTCTTCATCAAGATAGCCACCATCACCAGAAACATAGTAGCCTGGGAACTGGCTTAAATAACCCGATTCAAAACGGTCATGGTTACGCCACACCGTTGGCAAACAGCTTGGTGGCAGTGGGCGCTTCAAAGCAACAAAGCCCTGTTGATTCGCCTCAACAGCCTCGCCAAGCTCATTAAGGATCTCAACTTGATAACCTGGAATAGGCTTAGTCGCTGAGCCCGCTTTCACTGGCATCATCTCAATACCCGTCGGGTTTCCGGCAATTGCCCAACCTGTTTCAGTCTGCCACCAATGGTCAATCACTGGCTTGTCGGCCTTGCTTTCCACCCACTCCAATGTTGGTGGATCAAGG
This sequence comes from Vibrio sp. TRT 29B02, assembly GCF_050113655.1. Lineage (NCBI taxonomy): Bacteria > Pseudomonadati > Pseudomonadota > Gammaproteobacteria > Vibrionales > Vibrionaceae > Vibrio > Vibrio sp. TRT 29B02. The sequence goes on along the minus strand of NZ_JBNJOJ010000003.1, from coordinate 229,995 downwards.
CGCTCACCGGCCATAAAGATTGTGGTTAATTTTGATAGGTCGAACTGCTTAATGAAGTGACCATCCGGATCTTCCTTCTTAATCGCACGAAACGCGGTTGGCGCTGAGAACAACACATCAACCTTGTGCTCTTCGCACACTCGCCAGAAGGCACCAGGATCTGGAGTACGCACTGGTTTGCCTTCAAACAGCACCGTGGTACAGCCATGAATCAGTGGCGCGTACACAATATAAGAGTGACCAACCACCCAACCCACATCAGATGCTGCCCAAAACACGCCATCTTGTGGGATGTTGTAGATGGAGGTCATTGAGTACTTCATTGCGACCGCATGACCGCCATTATCTCGAACCACCCCTTTTGGTTTGCCCGTTGTGCCCGATGTGTAAAGGATATAGAGCGGATCCGTTGCCAGAACAGGAACGCAAGCATGTGGCAACGCAGATTGATACGCTTTGTGCCAATCAATATCACGTTCACTCTCTAGAGAAGCTTCACACTGAGACCTTTGCAGTACAATGACGTGCTCAGGCTTCCAACGGCTGTCCATAATCGCTTTATCGACCAATGGTTTGTATGGAATGACTTTGTTCACTTCAATTCCGCACGAGGCTGTCATAACGACTTTGGGCTCAGCATCTTCCAAACGCACCGCAAGTTCATTGGCAGCGAATCCGCCAAATACCACCGAATGAATAGCACCAAGACGAGCACAAGCCAGCATCGCCATTGCCGCTTCAGGTATCATCGGCATGTAAATAACAACGCGATCGCCCTTTTCAACGCCCTGCTGAGCAAGCATGCCAGCGATTTTTGCCACCTGATCACGTAACTCACGGTAGCTGTAGCTTCGCTTGGTGTCTGTGACCGGAGAATCATAAATGAGTGCAGTTTGTTCACCACGCCCCTGCTCACAGTGATAATCCAGTGCAAGCCACGAGGTATTCAGTAGCCCATCAGGGAACCAACGTTCTACACCATTCTCGTCGTTCGCCAATATGGTTTCCGGAGCTTTGAACCAATCGATATGTTTTGCCTGTGCCCCCCAAAACGCTTGTGGTTGATTGAGGGCCCATTGATATTCTTTTTCATATGCAGACATATTGCTTCCTCCAGTATGTCTCGACATTGCTTGTAGGTAGTCAGATTCAGTCAACTACGCAAAGACATCGGAGGGTACGTACACAAATCCCTCCATAATGATTCGAGCACTTCGGCTCATAACCGCTTTTTCAACGAGCCATCCGTTGTCGCTCTCGCTCGCCTTAGCACCTACTTTCAAAGTGCCAGAAGGGTGACCAAATGTGACCGACTCACGCTCCCCCCCTCCTGCGGCTCTGTTTACTATCGTACCTGGTACACATGCAGCGGAAGCAATGGCGACCGCCGCTGTGCCCATCATCGCGTGGTGCAACTTGCCCATTGACAGAGCACGGACCAGCAGATCAATCTGCTGCTCTTCAACCACTTTACCGCTCGAAGAAACATACGTTTTCGCCTCACTGACAAAGGCCACTTTCGGCGTGTGTTGTCTCGCTTGTGCTTGTTCGACTGAGTCAATCAAACCCATCTTGAGCGCACCATATGCTCTAATTGTTTCAAAACGCTCCAAAGCATCTTGATCATTGTTAATGTCTTGCTGAAGCTCACTGCCTGTATAGCCAAGGGCATGAGCATCAATAAAGATGGTTGGAATACCCGCATTGATCATCGTCGCTTCGAAACTACCAACCGACGGTACATTGAGTTCATCAATAACATTGCCGGTCGGAAACATACTGCCTGAGCTGTCCCCTGGCTGCATAAAATCAACCTGAATCTCCGCTGCTGGGAAGGTCACGCCGTCTAGCTCAAACTCCCCAAGCTCCTGCACTTGCCCATCAACAATCGGCACGTGAATCACTATCGTCTTGCCGATGTTTGCCTGCCACACTCTGACGACAGCAATACCATTGTCAGGGATGCGTTCAGGGTCGACTAGCCCTGCATGGATCGCAAACGGGCCAACGGCCGCAGACAAGTTGCCACAGTTACCGCTCCAATCGACAAACGGCTTATCTATCGCGACCTGACCAAATAGATAGTCAACATCGTGTTGCGGTTTTTCACTCTTAGAAACGATCACCGTTTTACTGGTGCTAGACGTTGCGCCGCCCATGCCATCAATTTGCTTAGCGTAAGCATCAGGGCTGCCAATGACACGCATTAACAGACGGTCACGCGCTTCACCGGGCTGTTGAGCTTCCAACGGCAGGTCTTGCAGACTGAAAAACACCCCTTTGCTGGTTCCGCCACGCATATAGGTCGCGGGTACTTTAATCTGACGTAGTTTCATGACCGTCACCTACTGAGCTAAGAAGTCTTGAGCAAAGCGTTGCAATACGCCGCCAGCATTGTAGACATTAACCTCGTCAGCCGTATCTAGTCGGCATGTCACAGGCACATCAAATTTCTCACCGTTTGCGCGAGTAACGACAAGTGCCAGATCTGCTCCCGGCTTGATCTCACCGATTACGTCGTACAATTCACTGCCATCAAGCTCAAGAGTTTTGCGGTCTGTCCCCTGTTTGAATTGCAGCGGCAAGACGCCCATACCCACTAAGTTGGTTCGGTGAATACGTTCGAAACCTTCAGCAACAATTGCTTCGACACCCGCAAGGCGAACCCCTTTAGCAGCCCAGTCGCGAGAAGAGCCTTGGCCGTAGTCCGCACCAGCAACAATAATCAGTGGTTGCTTACGATTCATGTAAGTTTCAATCGCTTCCCACATGCGTGTCACTTTGCCATCCGGTTCGATTCGCGCTAACGAGCCTTGTACAACCTCACCATTCTCCCTGACCATTTCATTAAACAGTTTCGGATTGGCAAAAGTTGCGCGTTGCGCGGTAAGGTGGTCGCCACGGTGCGTCGCGTAGGAGTTAAAGTCCTCCTCAGGAACATCCATGGAGGCGAGATATTCTCCAGCCGCACTGCTTGCCAAAATTGCGTTCGAAGGTGACAAGTGATCCGTTGTGATGTTGTCGCCCAATACCGCCAGCGGACGCATGCCTGATAACGTGCGTTCTCCCGCTAACGCCCCTTCCCAGTATGGAGGACGACGGATATATGTGCTCTTCTCACGCCAGTCATAAAGAGGATTGCTATTACGTTGTTCATCATTAAGTTTGAACATCTGGATGTAAACCTGCTTGAACTGCTCGGGTTTTACATGCTTGCCAACAACTGCGTCAATTTCTTCATCACTTGGCCAAAGGTCACTGAGGTAGATAGGATTGCCATTTTGATCATTACCTAGCGAATCACGTTCAATATCGAAACGCATCGTTCCGGCTAAGGCATAAGCAACAACCAAAGGAGGCGACGCTAAGAAGGCCTGCTTAGCATAAGGATGGATACGGCCATCGAAGTTTCGGTTACCTGACAACACTGCCGTCGTATAGACATCGCGATCGATGATCTCTTGTTGAATATCTGGGTTGAGCGCGCCACTCATCCCATTACAAGTAGTACAGGCATACGCGACAATCCCAAATCCGAGCTTCTCCAGCTCAGGAAGCAGACCAGCGTCCTCAAGATAGAGTTTGGCAACTTTAGAACCCGGCGCGAACGATGATTTAACCCAAGGTTTACGAACAAGCCCCAACTGGTTGGCTTTTTTCGCCACCAAACCAGCCGCGACCACGTTGCGCGGATTACTGGTGTTTGTACACGACGTAATCGCAGCAATGATCACGGCACCGTCTGGTAACTGACCATCTTCAATCTCTGGCTGCTCTACTGGTGACATCGCAATTCCACGCTGGGTTAATTCCGATGTTGGCAATCTGCGGTGTGGGTTCGATGGACCGGCCATATTGCGGCAGACCTTTGATAAATCGAATTCCAATACACGTTCATATTGCGCGCTTTCTAAATCATCAGCCCATAAACCCGTCTGTTTTGCGTATTGTTCAACCAGAGCCACTTGTTCGTCATCACGACCAGTTAACTTAAGGTAGTTAATGGTCTGCTCGTCGATGTAGAACATACCTGCTGTTGCCCCATATTCAGGCGTCATGTTCGAGATCGTTGCTCTATCACCAATAGTAAGGTCTCGAGCACCCTCTCCGAAAAACTCCAAGTAGGATGAAACAACCCGTTCTGTGCGCAAGAACTCTGTAATCGCTAAGACAATATCCGTCGCCGTGATGCCCGGCTGACGTTTACCAATCAACTTCACACCAACGATATCTGGTAATCTCATCATTGAAGGGCGGCCCAGCATGACCGTTTCGGCTTCCAAACCACCCACACCAATCGCGATAACACCAAGAGCATCGACATGTGGAGTATGGCTATCGGTGCCAACGCAGGTATCGGGATAGGCAATGCCGTCTTTTGTTTGAACAACCGGAGACATTTTCTCAAGGTTGATTTGGTGCATGATGCCGTTACCAGCAGGGATCACGCTGACGTTCTCAAATGCGGTTTTACACCATTCAATGAAATGGAAGCGATCTTCGTTACGGCGCTCTTCGATTGCTCGGTTCTTCTCAAATGCATCAGGTTCAAAACCCGCGTGCTCAACGGCTAACGAGTGGTCAACAATCAACTGAGTTTCAACCACTGGATTGACTTTGGCAGGATCGCCGCCTTGCTTTGCAATGGCATCGCGAAGACCAGCCAGATCGACCAATGCCGTTTGACCAAGAATGTCATGGCATACAACACGAGCGGGATACCAAGGAAAATCATGATCACGCTTGCGTTGGATAATCTGTTGTAGGCTTTGAGTTAACGTGTCTGGATCACAGCGACGAACTAGCTGTTCGGCAAGGACACGTGAAGTATAGGGTAATGTTTCATATGCCCCTTCACAAAGGGCATTGACAGCTTCTCGGGCATCATAAAAATCAAGATGAGTTCCCGGAAGCGGTTTGCGATATTGGGTGTTAACAGTCATAGCGGCTTCCATTCAGGTAAATCGTTTTTCTTCGCTCCCTCAAACTGCGAGGGAGCAGTTTTTGTGGGGTTACCTGTTTTCGATTGGTACCCAATCTTGATGATCAGGGCCTGTATAATCCGCGCTCGGACGGATGATGCGGTTGTTTGCACGCTGTTCGTAAACATGCGCTGCCCAGCCAGTTAAACGGCTCATCACAAAGATTGGCGTAAACAGTTTGGTTGGGATGTCCATAAAGTGGTACGCCGAAGCATGGAAGAAATCGGCATTACAGAATAATCCTTTCTCGCGCTTCATTACCGCTTCTACGCGCTCGGAAACCGCGTACAAATGAGTATCGCCCACAGCCTGTGAGAGCTCTTTTGACCAACGTTTGATCAGTGCGTTACGAGGGTCACTCTCACGGTAGATCGCATGACCAAAGCCCATGATCTTGTTCTTATTGGCTAACATCTGCATGATATTAGCTTCAGCTTCATCAGGCGTTTGCCAATCCTCAATCATCTCCATAGCCGCTTCATTCGCACCACCGTGAAGTGGCCCACGCAATGTGCCGATAGCCGCCGTGATACATGAATGCAAATCGGACAATGTTGATGCACACACCCGCGCCGCAAACGTCGACGCATTGAACTCATGCTCTGCATATAAAATCAATGAGCAGTGCATCACCTGCTTGTGCATGTCTGTGGGTGTTTTATCTGTCAACATTTTAAGGAAGTAGCCACCGATACAAGTCTCAGACTGATCTGCCGTGTCTATGCGCACACCGTCGTGACTAAAGCGATACCAGTAACAAATAATGGCAGGAAACAGCGCTAGCATACGTTCTGTCGCAGCAACCTGCTCATCAAAGCTGGTTTCTTGCTCCAAGTTGCCCAGCACAGAACAACCTGTGCGCATAACATCCATCGGATGCGCAGAGGCTGGGATCAACTCCAGTGCCTGCTTTAGCTCTGCTGGCAGGCCACGTAAACTGATGAGGCGTGTTTTGTATTCATCCAGTTCTGTTTGAGTTGGAAGGTGACCGCGTAACAATAAGTGTGCAACTTCTTCGAACTGCGCATTGTTCGCTAGGTCGGTAATGTCGTAACCACGATACGTCAATCCTGTACCCGTTTTTCCGACAGTACACAAAGCCGTGCTACCTGCGCTCTGACCACGTAGGCCTGCGCCGCCTAACTCTGCTGTTTTGTTTGATGCTTGAGACATTTTGAACTCCTTTTCCATCGGCTACTGCTCTCTTTAGCGGAGCGATTTGATAGCCGACGATTTCACGTTATTGGATTAATTCCGAATTCGTTTTCCTGGGCTTCCGAGTGATTATTTTCCTTCTGAAAATAGCTGATCCAGCTTATCTTCATAATCGTGATATTTGAGGTGAGCGTAGAGCTCTTTGCGCGTCTGCATGGATTCCGTGAGCGCTTCTTGGTTCCCTACTTCCAACAAGTGTTTGTAGACGGTTTCCGCCGCCTTGTTCATCGCTCGGAACGCACTTAACGGGTAAAGCACCATATCCACTCGCGACTTAGCCAGCTCTTCACAACCATACAAAGGCGTTTGGCCAAATTCAGTAATGTTGGCCAGGATTGGAACATGTCTGCCCGTCGCCTGCTCTAAAGCTTGAGAAAACTGAACGTACTGCTCTAGTTTGTTCATCGCCTCGGGGAAAATCATATCCGCCCCAGCTTCCACACAAGCGATAGCACGCTCTATCGCACTGTCGATACCTTCAACAGCCAAGGCGTCGGTGCGTGCCATGATGACAAAGCTTTCATCGTTGCGAGCGTCAACGGCCGCTTTGACTCGGTCGACCATCTCCTGCTGGCTAACGATCGCTTTATTCGGTCTGTGACCACAACGCTTTTGAGCAACTTGGTCTTCCATATGTACCGCACCAGCACCGGCCTTCTCCATCGCTTTGATGGTACGCGCGATGTTAAACGCTCCACCAAAACCGGTATCGATATCAACCAGTAACGGTAAGTCGCATGCGTTTGTAATACGCTCTACATCAACCAAAACATCGTTTAGAGTGGTGATACCCAGATCAGGCAAACCATACGAAGCATTGGCGATACCGCCACCTGACAAGTAAATCGCCTGATGACCTAAGTTTTTCGCCATCATGGCGCAGTACGGATTAATCGTTCCGACGATTTGAAGTGGGTTATTTTGCTCGACGGCAAGTCTGAACTTCGCCCCTTGAGATAAACTCATGACTGTTTCCTCTAGTCCCTTAGGATTTGTTGTTCAATCAGTGTGCGGCTTCCAGAAATATGACGACGCATTAGCATTTCAGCCAACTCTTCATCACGGTTACGGATCGCCTGTAAAATGTATTTGTGCTCATCCAACGCTTCTACCGGACGAGACTGTGCTCGCGGTGACTGATAGCGGTACATGCGCAGTAAGTGGTATAGCTCATCGCATAGCAACGAGATCAACTGGCTGTTGCGACTGGCTAAAATGATTCGGTAGTGAAAGTCGAAATCACCGTGCTGGTGAAAATAGGACGCGCCTTCGACTTCATCAATATGATTTGAATGTGTCGACAAAACGGCTTCAAGGCCCGCCAACTCTTCAGCAGTAATATGTCGAGCGGCTAAACGAGCTGCCATCCCTTCTAGAGCTTCTCGCACTGAATAGAGCTCGATGAGTTTTTCGGGAGAGAAGGTAATCACACGTGCACCGACATGAGGAATGCGCTCAATCAAACCTAATCCCTCAAGGCGCATGATCGCTTCACGCAACGGGCCACGGCTAACTTGATAACTCTTTGCCAGTTCCGGCTCAGAAATTTTGCTACCTGGTGCAATATCGCCATTGACGATGGCCTCGACCAATGACTCTGTCAGCGTCTCAGACTTAGTATTCTCTTTTTCGGCCGCGCCTTCTTTACGACGAGATTTAAGTTCTAGGTTCATATCTGAATTACTCACGCTAACGACAGCAGACTGTCTACAATTTGTTGGTACAGAATTAAAATAGACCATTATATTGTCGACAATCAAGTAGATTGTCGACAATTTAGACTAAGGTAGTAGGCTAAATGCCAGTAATGAGATAAGCACACAAAGGCAAAGAAAAACGGTGATGTGACCTAGGGCAACATTATTGCAATGATATCAATGACTCCTAGTCAGTATGCGATTAGTATCCTAGATACATTCACCAATAAATAACGACAAAGGCTTATGCGCGTTGGTAAGGTTCAAACCATACTATTAGGGTTAACAGTAGTTACTTTGGCTGGTTGCTCGATGTTTTCTCCAGCAGAACGTCAGCCCTACTATCCCCAGATACGAGACGTAACGTACTCAGATGATGACATCACTGTTATCGAATCGAACAATGTGCTCAAAGCGGCGATTGTGCATAACGAGTTCGTGCTGGTTGAAGACAAACACAGTGTGAATCAGTCTTTCGAGCAGGTCTTCGCTGAAGCGATAGAAAACCAAGCGGTGACGGTAGAAGATCTAAAAAGTGAGCAATTTCATCTAGCTTTAGAAGAGATAATCAAACAGTTCAGTTGTGAACTTTATGCAAGCCAACAAGCCAGCGATTCTGTTCAGCTATGCCCACAGCAAAATCAGATTGTCGACAATTCCCTAGATTACCTCCCTTTTCAACAAGGACTACGTTTCACCCAACGCATTAGTACGATAAAACAGAATGAACAGGATACATTACAGTTAGAGATGTTTCTCAAGAGTACCCATGAGCGTTCATTAGATTCTCTGTGGGGAGCCGTTCACGAGCTGGGTAAATTTAAAGGCAGTAGACTCGCCCCTGAACAATTGGTACTGACCATCAATCTCAAGGCATACAAAAAGTCCTCTAGTGACCATACGTGGAAGTACATCTATCCAGAACCACTGGTGTTCTTTGTCGTACTTCCTTCTGTCGATCATCTCATCCAGCGACCAAACGAAGTGGAAAGCATGGCTTTCGCTTATCGCACAGCCAAACTACTAGTGGTTGATAGCCGATAAACTATCGTGGTTAATAGCCAAGCGATTGTGACAAAAGGATCAGCAACTGACCTTAATCGATTTGGCTCTGGCTTGCCTATTTCTCAGTTTTGCCGACTTTTGGTTGACGACGTCATGCCGTGAACTTTATGAACAAAACCACCAAAATGCCCAATATTGTTTTTATCAACGCATTACAGACAAAGTTTTAACACACTATTAACCTTATGCTCATCTACTAGCAAGTATCCCTTCCTTGGTAGCAGATAATTGATAACGATAAGCCAGTTCTCAATGAAGAACAGGCGTACACATAAGGAACGTGAATCATGTTTAAGGTACTCAAACCAACACTGGCAGCATCCATCATCGCTGCGTCTTTTTCTTTCAACGCTTTTGCAGCAGATGTTGAGAAAATCCACTTTCTAATCCCTGGTGGCGCTGGTGGTGGCTGGGACATGACAGCTCGTGGTACAGGCGATGTTCTTGTTAAATCTGACATCGTTGAAAATGTCTCATTCCAGAATCTATCTGGTGGCGGCGGCGGTAAAGCGATTGCACACCTAATCGAAACAGCACAGCGTCAAGAAGATACTCTGATGGTGAACTCTACACCGATCGTTGTTCGTTCGTTGACAGGTATTTTCCCTCAATCATTCCGCGACCTAACTCCAGTTGCAGCAACAATTGCCGACTACGGTGCAATCGTGACGGCCGTTGACTCTGGCTACAACACTTGGGAAGACGTAGTTAAAGATTTCGAGTCGAACCCACGTAAAGTGAAAATTGCAGGCGGTTCAGCACGAGGCAGTATGGACCACCTAGTGGTTGCTGCTGCATTCAAAGGTGAAGGCTTCGACGCGAAGAAAGTACGTTACATTGCGTACGATGCAGGCGGTAAAGCCATGGCTGCTCTACTTTCTGGTGAAACTCAGCTTCTTTCTACTGGTCTGGGCGAAGTACTAGAAATGTCGAAATCTGGTCAGGTTAAAATTCTTGCTGTCACCGCTCCTAAACGTCTAGAAGCGGCTCCAGATATCCCAACACTAACGGAATACGGCAACGAAACTGTGTTTGCTAACTGGCGTGGATTCTTTGCAGCACCAGGTGCTAGCCAAGCGAAGATCGACGAGTGGAACGCAGCACTTACTAAGATGTACAAAACGGATGAGTGGAAAGTGGTTCGTGACCGCAACGGCTGGATCGACAACTACAAAGCAGACAAAGAATTCTACGCTTTCCTTGAAGATCAAGAGAAGCAAATGGGCGACCTAATGCGTGAGCTAGGCTTTCTGAAGTAGATTTTTAACCTAGTTTGAGGGTGAACAACTCACCCTCTCCCCCTTTCGCCGTACATGAGTAACCAACAATCTCCTCTGTTTATGTATAAACAGTTAAGCCTCCTTGACTAGCAGCAAATGGCTTATTTGTTAGTGAAACATGCTCATTAACTCTCTTGTACGGCTTTTTATTTCCCCTGCCTGTTACGTTTATGGAGTTGGATATGTCGGACTTGCCAACGAATTCTTTCAAAAATGGGAGCTTTTTCTCTAAAGAGAATCTCCTATGCCGTGACCGTGTCGGTGCGATGATTTTTTTAATCGTCTGCCTTTGCTACGGCTACCAAACGTCCCAAATCCCAATGTTCCCTGGTGATGAGTATGAACCGTTCACCGCTCGTACTTTACCCACCATATTGACCTTTATTGGCGTTGGACTCTCTTTGATCCTGCTCGTTACGGGTCAACCTGATGTTCAAAGTGGAGCTGTGCTTGAATTCAAATGGAAACTGCTGATTGGCTTCTTAGTGTTAATGGCACTTTATGGCGTCGGTCTGACGTACATCGGATTTGTGTTAGCAACCAGTCTGTTCTTGCTGGCTGGCTTCTATTTGTTAGGTGAACGTCGTGTGAAAGTGTTGCTTGGTGCCTCTTTCCCATTTGTTATTGCGTTCTACCTACTTCTTACCCAAGGCCTAGATATCTACTTAGAGCCTGGTGTTATTTTCACCTTGTGGTCGTAATTTATAGGAAATGACATTATGTTAGATGGAATCTTACAAGGCCTATCTACTGCCGTAATGCCAATGAACATCATGATGGTGATCGTTGGTTGTTTCGTCGGTACCTTTATTGGCATGCTGCCGGGTCTCGGCCCTATTTCTGCAATCGCGCTCATGATACCTATCACTTACGGTTTAGACCCTTCGTCAGGTCTGATCCTGATGGCAGGTGTTTACTACGGTGCCGTATTTGGTGGCTCAACTTCATCCATTCTGATCAACGCGCCAGGCTGTTCTTCAACTGTTGTAACGGCATTTGACGGCTACCCTATGGCTCAGAAAGGTCAGGCTGGTAAAGCGCTTGCACTCGCTGCTTACTCGTCGTTCACCGGCGGTACGCTATCTGCCATCATGCTGCTTGTTGCGGCTCCTGCGCTAGCCAGCGTTTCGCTTAGCTTCCAGTCTTCGGACTACTTCGCACTGATGCTACTTGGCCTGTCAGCTGTTGCAGCCTTTGCAGGTAAAGGTCAGGTAATCAAAGCGTGGATGATGACTGTGCTTGGCCTGATGCTATCAACCGTCGGCATCGATAAAGGTGTCGGTGTTGAGCGATTCACATTCGGTCTTACCGATCTAATGGATGGTTTCAGCTTCCTATTGCTCGCGATGGCAACATTTGCACTGGGCGAGACACTGATGGGCATTCTAAAACCAGAGAATGATACCAGCGCGGAAGAGCAAGCTAAGATGAGTAACATTGGTAGCATGAAAGTGACCAAAGAGGAGTTCAAGGAAGTCGCTCCCGTCTCAATTCGTTCATCAATTCTTGGTTTCTTTACAGGCGTATTACCAGGTGCCGGCGCGACAATTGCCGCTTTCCTTAGCTACGGTATGGAACGAAACCTTGCACCAAAAGGTAAAAAAGAACAATTTGGTAAGGGTAGCATCCGTGGTTTGGTGGCACCAGAATCTGCAAACAATGCGGCGTCTAGCGGTTCATTTGTACCGCTACTCACTCTGGGTATTCCTGGTTCAGGTACGACTGCGATCATGCTAGGTGCGTTGATAGCTTACGGTATCCAACCTGGTCCTCGCCTGTTTGTAGAGCACCCTGATGTATTCTGGTCAGTTATCATCTCAATGTACTTTGGTAACATTGTACTGGTTATTCTCAACCTACCATTGATCCCGTACATTTCTAAACTGCTTGCAGTGCCAAGAACGGTATTGTTGCCAATGATTCTGTTCTTCTCGATAACGGGTGTGTACCTAGTGTCATTTAACACTATGGATGTGTTTGTGATGCTGTTGATTGCCATGGCGGCTATTGCTTTGCGATTAGCCAACTTCCCGTTAGCACCGCTGCTACTTGGTTTCATCTTAGGCGGTCTAATGGAAGAGAACTTACGTCGAGCACTAATGATTAGTGATGGTGAACTGAGCTTCCTATGGGAACGTCCTATCACTCTGGTCTTCACTGTACTAGCAACTCTTGTTCTGTTTAGCCCAGTGTTAGTCAAGCTGTTGCAAAAGCTAAAACCGACCCCAAGTAAGGTCGAACAATAACTGAGTAACATTCCTATGTTGGTTTTTGGGGGCTTCGGCCCCCTTTTTTGTGCGTTGCGATTGCCACATTGCACACTAGAGTATAAACTCTATTTTTTAACAATTAGGGTACATTACTATGTCGTTGCGTCCCGCTGCGCTGCTCCTTGGTTGCCTTGGACTCTACTCCCCTGTTTCGCACTCTGCGGCCATAAGCTTTGAGCAAGCATGGCAGGTCTTACAGCAAGAGAACTATTCACTGGCGGCTCAACGGTCGAATGTTGAACGTTATGAGCATCTCGAAAATGCAACGGATAATCTCAATCTACCCTCGGTATCGATCGGTGCCAATTTCACTCGTTTAGACAAAGACGTCACGGTCTCTGGTGAGCAACTTTTTGAAAGTACCGGTCAGGCACTGCCAAATTTGGGCCCTGTACTTGGTCCTATGCTCACTCCACTGATCTCCCAGCTAGGTGGTGTGACATCAACCATCAGCGAACGCGACATCTTCACTTCTTCAATTCGCGCTATTTGGCCCATTTTTACTGGTGGTCGAATTAATGCCGCGCAATCGGCAGCGGAAGGCAAAAAGGATCAAGCCCGCAGTGAACTCGCGATGGAAACACAAGCGCGCTTTGAGGATTTGAGTAAATATTACTTTTCTGTCGTACTGGCGCAAGAGGTGGTGAAAACCCGCCAACTTGTCGAGCAAGGCCTCACTCAACACCGTGACAATGCAGTAAAGATGGAACAACAAGGGCAAATAGCTCGCGTTGAAAGACTTCAGGCAGAGTCAGCCCTCGACAAAGCAGTGGTTGAGCGCAAAAAGGCGCAAATGAGTTTAGAAATTGCTCGCGCCGCATTGACCAAAATCCTTAACCAAACCACCACCGTTGAGCCCGCTGATACGCTATTCGTCAATCAGAACTTGCCGGATCAAACTCTATTTGTCGAACAGACACTGGCAACTTACCCTGGCTTAGCGCTACTTGACGCTAAAGAGAAGCAAGCATCAAGCTTGATCAAAGCAGAGCAAGGCAAGTACTACCCAGAGGTTTATCTTTACGGCGATTATAGTCTTCACGAAGACGACTCATTGGCAAGTCAAATGAAACCGGACTGGTTGGTGGGAGTCGGAGTCAACATTCCGCTGATCGAAAACTCAGGTCGCAGTGATCAAGTAAAAGCCGCGCACAGTGCGGTTTCTCAAGTCCGTTACCTTAAAGCACAAGCAAAGCAGGACTTGTCTGTTCTTGTCCAGAAAACTTATCTTGAAGCTCTGCAAGCGCAGCAAGAGGTGGAAGGATTAACCTCAAGTCTCGATTTGGCCAACGAAAATCTTAAGCTTCGTCAGACCGCATTCTCTCAAGGTCTTTCTACATCAACGGACGTGGTTGATGCTCAGCTTTATCTGGCCAGTGTACAAACCCAGCAATCTGTCGCGAGCTTTAACTACCTCATCTCGCTATCAAAACTGCTGGCATTGTCCAACAAAATGGACGCATTTAGCCAATACCAACACAATGCTATCAACACTTCTCGTTTATAAAAGGGTCTAAGATGAAAAATGCAAAACCACTTCTGATCACTGCCGTTGCATTCGGTGTCGCATCTTGGATTGGCTATAGTTTCTATCAAGCATACCAGCCTAAACCTGTGCGTTTGCAAGGTCAGATTGAATCTCAGCAATACAGCATCTCTTCCAAAGTACCGGGGCGCATTGATCACGTTTTGGTCCGTAAGGGCGATCAGGTTAAACAGGGTGACCTGATTTTCACCCTACACAGTCCTGAAATCGAAGCGAAGCTCGAACAAGCGAAAGCGGGTGAAAAAGCGGCTGATGCTATGGCGTTGGAGGCTGAAAAAGGCGCCAGAATTCAGCAAATTCAAGCCGCTAAAGATCAATGGCAAAAAGCCAAAGCCGCTTCTGCGTTAATGGAAAAGACTTACTTGCGTGTTAACAATCTCTATCAAGATGGTGTCGTCGCCGAACAAAAGCGCGATGAAGCTAAGACTCAATGGGATGCGGCAAAATACACCGAAAGTGCGGCTTACCAGATGTACAAACTGGCTCAGGAAGGTGCGCGTAGTGAAACCAAACTTGCGGCAGCCGAAAAAGCTCGCATGGCGGCGGGCGCAGTAGCCGAAGTTGAAGCCTATGCACAAGACACCACCATCAAGAGTTGGTTCAAAGGTGAAGTGTCACAAGTTCTGCTGCAAAGTGGTGAGCTTGCTCCTCAGGGTTTTCCTGTCGTGACTGTGATTGACACAGCAGATTCATGGGCGGTATTGAATGTCAGAGAAGACTGGCTGAAGTACTTCAACAAAGGCGCGACATTCAACGCTTACCTACCAGCACTTGATAAGCAAGTGGAATTCAAGGTTTCACACATTTCAGTTATGGGTGATTTCGCAACCTGGCGCTCCACTGATGCCTCACAAGGGTTTGATCTCCGCACCTTTGAAGTCGAAGCCATTCCTACCACGCCACAGCAAGGGCTGCGTATGGGAATGAGCTTAGTCGTCGAGTTAGACTAACGGTTGCAAAATATATGCAAATTCACAACACCTCTCAGTTAGCAGTGATCCGTCGTGACAAGTGGTTGCTCTCCAGTCTGACGTGGATCCCTATTCTACTTGCGGTGATGATTTGGGCGATATTCTCGCAAGGAATAGCCCAAAATCTCCCTGTTGGGGTGGTTAATCTGGATAAAGGTGCGTTGTCACAGCAGCTGATTCGATACTACGATGCAACCTCAAGTATGGCGATTCAACGCGAATACCAAAGTGTCAGTGATGCAAAACAAGCGCTAGTTCAAGGCGATATCTATGCCTATGCAGTTATCCCATACAACTTTGAGCAAGACACATACAAACAGTTGGCGCCGCAAGTCAGTGTGTTTTACAACAGCCAGATGATCCTTATCGGAAAACTGGTTAACTCCGCTTTTTTACAGGCTCAAGGTACATTTAACGCCCAGCTAAGTACCATTGGTAACTTAGCTCAAGGCAACCATGTTCTTGCTTCTGCAATGGCGAGTGCTGTGCCAATCAGAACTCAAATTACGCCACTGTTTAACAAAAATTCCAACTACGCTCAGTTTTTGGTTTCTGCGGTTGTGCCTGCGCTTTGGCAAATCGTTATTGTCGTCAGCACCATCCTAATCCTGTCAGCGAATCTTCGGGATCGTGGGCTGAAAGTTTGGCTGCAACTTCAGCCATTCAAATCGTTATTGAACACGCTACTGCCGTACAGTTGGGTATTCGCACTGCAAGGTTTTGCCTTTCTATGCTGGTTTTATCTCGGCTTTAAGTGGCCGATGAACGGTAGCTTTGTCACCCTAGTATTTGCTCAATGGGTCACGATTATCGCGTGTATGATCATGGGTAGCCTGTTTTTCTTTCTCACCTTAGATGCGGCTCGTGCCATGAGTTTTGCCGGAGCATTTACCGCGCCTAGCTTCGCTTTTATGGGCATCACCTTCCCTGTGACCGATATGAGCAGCCTTGCTCAGGCGTGGAGAGCACTACTACCAATCAGCCACTACATCGAGGTACAAGTTAGTCAGGTCAGTTATGGTTTGCCGCCAATGTCATCATTGCAACATTTACTGCCGATGTTGGGTTACGCAGTGCCATTGCTTATGGTGATGATACTGATTAACAAGCATCTCTCCATCGATTCAGGATTGCCACAAAGTAAGGAGCAACGATGAGCTTGTTCGAACTTGTCAAATCAGAGATTAGAGCGATATTGACGAATCCTGTCGTCGTCCTGACCGTATTTGGTGGCGTTGTTTTTTACTCGTTTCTCTACCCTTTGCCCTACAGTCATCAGACTCCAAGGGAACAGAAGATTAGTATCGTCAATCTTGACCAGAGCAAAACCAGTTATCAGCTTGAACGTATGGTTGACGCGACACCACAGGTTAAAGTCGTACAGCGCGATCACACCATCGCAGATGCACGCGCCGCGTTTCTAAATGGTGAGATCAGTGGAATTTTGGTGATTCCTGAGCATTTTTATAAAGACTTGATGCTAGGTAAAAGCCCAACCCTTGCTTACGCTGGTGATGCTTCTTATTTCTTAGTGTACGGCACAATTGTAGAAGGTTTAGCCCAAGCAGGCGGAACATTATCTGCACAAACTAAAGTGGCCAAACTCGTTCTTGAAGGACACCCACTCTCACAAGCCGTCAATCAATATTCAGCCACGACATTGAACTTAAAACCGACTTTTAACCCAACCATGGGTTATGTCGACTACGTTGTTCCGGCTGTATTTGTGCTAATTCTTCAGCAAACCCTGGCAATGGCGTCTGGTTTGATGGTCGGTAGTCAGCGCGATGGAACAGGTTATTGGAGTCAGGTTTCTCCTTTCAAATTACTTTCTGTACGCTATCTAGTGCTGATTGGTATCTATTACTTTTTGAGTATGTACTACTTTGGCGCCAGCTTTTCCATGCATGGAGTGAATCAACTCGCTTATGCAAGTCAGATTATCTTGCTACTGCTCCCTTTCTTGCTCGGTGCAGCTGCGATTGGTATCTGGCTTGGTGCAGTCACACCGCGACGAGAATTAGTGACCCTAGTGGTTTTAATCAGTTCGATGCCGTTGGTTTTCAGCGCCGGTTTTATCTGGCCGACTGAGGCGATTCCAAGCCCGATTGTGTGGTTGGCTCAACTATTTCCAAGTACAGCAGCAATTAAAAGCTTTCTGACTATCAACCAAATGGGTGGTGACTGGCAAACGGTCAGAGGGCTGTATAGTCAGTTGTGGATTCAAGCATTCGCTTGGTGTGCTCTCGCCCATTACAGCTATCAGAAGCATACCGCCCAACAGCGTATTGCTTTAAGTCGATAACACAGCCCGTAAAAACAACAACGCCTCCATGTTTGGAGGCGTTTTTATTGAGACTTAATGCATTCACTTAGCTAACTACGTGAACGATCGAGTAACTCAAAAATCTTGTCGCTCGGCATCGGCTTGTAGAAATAGTAGCCCTGTATTTCTTCGATGCTCCAGCTCTTGAGGCGACGCACCTGAGATGCCGTCTCTACGCCTTCTGCTACTGTAGTCAAGCCAAGTTCTTGAGCCATGTTGACAATGTTTCGCACCAGACTCTTCGCTCTGTCATTGTGCTCAATTTGGTCAATGTATGACTTGTCGAGTTTTACAATATCTAATGGGAAGCTACATAACGTACTGAATGAAGAGTAGCCCGTGCCAAAATCATCTAGAGCGAACAGCACACCAAGCGCTTTCATTTGCTCCATTCGACTGATCACTTCCTGCTCACCACTCATCAGCATGCTTTCAGTGACTTCAATCACCAACTGACCGGCTTGCAGCTGATAGCTATCGATTAACTTGACCAACAGTTGAGGTAAATCTGCGTGATAGAAATGTGGGGCACTAAGGTTCACATGGACCGTCAGCATCGCCTGCCCAGTTCGCTTCCGCATCAAATTGACTTGCTGAATAAACACGCAAGCTTGCTCTAAGATACTTTCACCTAACGCAATAATGAGTTGATTCTGTTCGGCAAGAGGAATAAAAACACCTGGTGACACAAAGCCAAAATCAGGATGCTGCCAACGCGCTAGAGCCTCAAATCCATTGATTTCACCATTGCTGGCTTCAACGATTGGCTGATACACCGCGAGGATTTCTCCATTCGCAATGGCACCACTTAAATCCCGCTTAATTGCGACTGCTGTTTTAGCCGATTCGAATAGTTCGCTGTTCACAGTGACCACACTAGGGAGTCTACGAACACTTTTGTCTGTTGCAATACTATAAATCGCAGCCTGAATTAATGTGTCGAGGGGCTCATGAGTAATTTCAGGGCTGACAAAAGCAATGTCACATTTCAGATCCAACTCAACATTTTCTACGGTATGTTTGTCCGCCAACCCAATCATCATTTGTTCAGCGCTATGAATCGCTTTCTCGCAATCGAGTCGATTCGCAATCAGCACCAAGAATTCATGCTCAGTGATTCTCCCTACTGGGTAAGGCGTCAGCATCTCACCAAATTTAGAGGCCATCAATTCCATCGCTGCATCAAAGATCTGGTGACCATACACTTCAGAGATATGAGACAAATTAGGGACGGATACGTACATAAACGAGAATCTATTGGGTGCTATACCGAGTAAATTACGGGCTTGTTCTATAATGGATTTTCGGTTCCATAGACCCGATAGATGGTCTCGTTCAACCAGATCCTCAATCAACTTAGCTTGTTGTTTGTGTTCACGTACATCAACAATCGACAGCATCAGCGCACTTTGTCCCTGATACTGGATCATGCTGATTTCAATTTTACAGTCTATCTTTTCATGACTACTGGTAATCATCTGCGCTTCAAACTGAGTCTGCCCTTGCCTAAATCTGTGATACATACGGTCAATTTGACATTCAGGCTGCTCAGAATCCGGGCACAACACATCGAGCGGCTGGTTTATTAAATCATCGTACTGATAATTCAGTAGATCTAATGCTGTTGGGTTGATATCAACAATTACCCTAGCTCTCACCAAGAGAATTGCCGTCGTACGACTCTGATATAACGCGTCGAACTTCCGCTCAGCATCCAGTAGCTGCTCTTGGGTAGCGGAAGTGTTATTTGCGAGGGTCTGAACCAACTTCGTTAGTCTATCCAACTCATCTTTATTTGGCTGATCAAGACCTTCAAGTTGATAGGCGGAAAAAAGCACATCAATATCTTTCTCTAAGTCAGAGAAACGCACCGCGACGCGGCGCTTAAATGTAAGATAAGTAATCAATGAAATAACGATTGTCGCAATCGATACGGCAGCGAACAAATAGGTGAACAGCACGTTCCCTTTCTGAAAATGAACACGTTCGATGGTCGTTTTTAGCTGCGCAATAACCTGCCCCGATACTCCGTGTAAGTCCGCCAGTTGGGTCATGGCTTGCTCGGTCTTGTCAATTTTGGATCTAGAGTCCACATCTGGCGTTGAAGTGATGCTATCCACATTCACGATTTGATTATCAGCGACAAGAATTGACTTAAAGTCTCCAGGAAATCTGACAGAGAGATTGCGTCCCCAAATCAACCAACCTGACGACGCAGAGGTACCATCGCTGTTTCTCACTGGAGTAACTGCAAGTGTCCAAACGTCACCATTGACCGAGAACAAGCCACTCAAAGCATCTCTGGCACTATCCAACACTCGATTCATCGAATTGATATGTTTGACGACTCTCTCATTTGTCGCGACCGACTCAACCAACAGCTGAGTCTCACTTTCAGTCAGAGAAATCCCTTCCACGACTTGCCCATGCAGATCGGTGAGCAACATAAGATCAACGCTAAGTGCATCCAAAGCTTCTGGTGCTAAGTTGCGTTCACGGTAACCTTTGAGATCGCCGCTAAGGAGAACTTCATAGCTCTCATCCCAATAGGCCCAGTCATAAGAGTGTTCTGCCAGTTTGTCACTCATCATCGCAATGACATGCTGAGCCTGTTGACTGGCTCGATTCGACTCCATTGTTTCCAAATTACTCAGGCTAACAACAAAGAAGTAACGTGTGATATAAAGGCAGCTCAGCGTGACACCCAATAGACCTAGTAAAAAGTACAGGGCGGTTTTCGTTTGTAGATTAAGGTTTAGCAAGCGCATCTGCTTCATTGACTATTTTTGTACTTCTTTATTAACCATCTAGTCTAGTAAAAATAGCCTATGTTTAGCTTGATATATATCTAAGTTATTCATCTTTAATGAATCAGACAATTTCTCAATGCCAATACTCTGTGGCTCCGTCGCTTAAAAACCTCTTTGCTTCCAGAACTCTCCCTCATCACGTGCGTAAAGTTCAAACGTTTTGTCAGCAACAACATTGTCCCTCATCGAGATGGTCATACGCCACTTGCCGAGATTTGATTCATATCCGTTCATATCACCAAGCAACTGTATGGTATCCCCCAAGTAGAAGTCCCAATCATTGCTCCCAACATGCATATCGCCGGTAAAAGGTTCGAGGATTTGGCCTTTTTTACCCACTATTCCTGGGTGGTCGATGCAAAACTCGATCACCTCTCCTTTGGCTCTTTTAATATTTACAATAAAACCAAATTCGATCCCCTCTTCGGCAACAACCTTGGTCGTGAACTGTGCTATTTTTGGTAGGTTTTTAGATTTGGAATCCCAGCCTTGATAGATTCCATAAGAAGTCATTTCGACGATTGGCGTGCGTTTCGCCATGATTGCCACCGTTTCCTCATACTATTGATCGTTTCTTGCGTCACACCGTGAATGTTGCCGTAATCATTGGTGCATTCAAGCACTTCAAACTCAGCATCATAGCGTTTAGCCATATTGAAATACGGCACTATTTCCCAGCGCTGAACGAAAGTGTTGGATACAACGACATCTCGCTTTTCTTTCAGGCACTGCTCTGTCATCGCTTGACACCATTGATGAGCATCGGCAATTTTGTCTGGTTGATAAACATATTCTCCAGACGGTTCAATAAAGAACATGTCGGCTTCTAGATGTTGTGCGTTGAATGTCTGAGCCAAAGTGCTTTTCCCTGAGCCTGGCAGCCCGCGAATCAGCGTCAGTTTAACGGTCATATTTCACATTGTTTGTGTTCGTTGCTATGAATCATATTATAAATTGGCTCGATATAGCTATCGACATCTCTGTGTGATTGGGTTAAGTTTGGAAGTATAGACGTCCACAATCAAGCTTAGGGAGAAAGCTGTGCCTATTAAGATCCCCGATCAACTACCTGCTTCTGACGTGTTACGCACTGAGAACATCTTTGTCATGCCAGAATCACGCGCGTCGACTCAGGAAATTCGACCGCTAAAGGTTCTGATCCTCAATCTTATGCCTAAGAAGATTGAGACTGAAACGCAATTCTTACGCTTGCTATCAAACAGCCCACTCCAAGTAGACATCGAGCTTTTACGCATTGATGATAGACCGAGTAAGAACACGCCAACAGAACATCTAGACAACTTCTACCGCCAATTTGAAATGGTCAAAAATCGCAACTTTGATGGGCTGATCATTACTGGTGCACCATTGGGCTTAGTTCAATTTGAGGATGTGCTTTATTGGGAGCATCTGCAATCGATAATGAACTGGGCAAGAGACCATGTAACTTCAACACTCTACGTCTGTTGGGCTGCGCAGGCAGGTCTAAAACTTCTCTACGATCTTCCAAAACGAACGCGTAAAGAGAAGCTTTCTGGTGTGTACCATCACAAAATCCACCAGCCTTACCATCCAGTGTTACGTGGCTTTGATGATACCTTCTTGGCTCCACACTCTCGCTACGCCGATTTTTCGCCAGAGTATCTCGAACAACACACCGATTTAGACATTTTGGCGACTTCCGATGTGGCTGGCGTCTACCTCGCAGCGACTAAAGATAAACGTAACGTGTTTGTTACTGGCCACCCAGAATATGATTCACACACCTTGCACCAAGAGTATATTCGCGATTTAGGCGAAGGTATGGAGCCCGCGATTCCGGTTAACTACTACCCCAACAATAATCCAGACAACAAGCCTTGTGCGAGTTGGCGCAGTCATGGGCATCTGTTGTTCTCGAACTGGCTCAATTATTGTGTCTACCAGCAAACGCCATACGATCTCGAACACTTCAGTGAAGCGAATTTCACCAAAGACGAATAATTGCGATCAAATTAAAAGGGGAATGACCTATTCTGTCATTCCCCTTTTACATTATTTTGTTCATTTCCCATTTCCTACATTCCATCGTTAGCCACCGTCCGTTGCACGTTAGGCATTTGTCGTTTTAGCTAAATCATCGACTTCGACACGACTTCAGCCACAATGCGTACTCTCATCTTATCTACATTGATGCTATTCGGATGCATTCAATCACAGACAAACCATGCCCTAGTCACTAAGCAGCGCGCCGACGCGAGAATCACCCTTGGATTAGGCTATCTCGAACAAGGCAACTACGTTAAAGCGAGACAAAACCTCAACAAAGCGATCGAATACCAACCCAAGTACTACCGAGCTCAACTCGCATTTGCCCGTTATCTCGCTAAAGTGGGCGAAGACGTAAACGCTAATCAACTCTATCAACAAGCCGTTCGCGAGCACCCAAATAACGGCGACGTGCTCAACAACTATGGGACATATCTCTGTGAGCAAGGTCACTACCAACAAGCAGAGGAGCGATTTCTGCAAGCCATTCGCTCGCCTGACTATTACAACATTGGCGATAGTTATGAGAACGCGGCGTTTTGCGCTCTTCAAGCACAACAGATACACAAAGCTCGGCTGTATCTCCAGCAAGCGCTCTTACACCAACCCGACAAACCTCGCGCTTTACTCTATTTGGCAGAGATAGAAATAGCCAATTTTGCATTTGTTGAGGCGCAGAGACGGCTAAATCAATACCAGAAGTGGTATGGAGCGAATGAACTATGGCTACAGGCTACCCATAAACTAAATCAACAACGGGCACTTTATGCTCAAGGACAAACGGAGATTGATTTGCGAATTTTGCACTAACGTTTACGACGTGAATGGTGCGTTTGTCTACGCCGTCTAACGTCTGCAGCGCGATGAATCTTGAGATACTCTTTGTAAAGGATATAGATAAAACCGCCAAGCCCAACTATAAACAGCACAGCGAACAGTAACAGGAAACTGTCACATATCCATACGGGTTCACAAGGCATATAAATCTCAAACTCCATATGCCCTCCTAGACCTCGGCTTATTTATTCAACGTCAACCAACGCTTACGCTGTTCTTGAGTTTGGAATGTCCAGGCGATAAAGCGACTGTTTTTCTGTCCCTGACTCATTTCCACAATATGGATTTCGGTCGCGGCGGCTTTTTCAAGATTCTTTCGCATCCAACGAACGTTGTCTTTTTTAGAGATTAGCGTAGAAAACCACAGCACTTGGTGCGCGAACTCACGACTTTCAAAAGCCATGTTTTTGATAAAGGCGGCCTCTCCTCCTGAACACCACAGTTCGGCCTGCTGGCCACCGAAGTTGAGAACCGGTTGCCCTTTTTCCGTCGCTTGGGTTTTACCCTGACCACGCTTAGCCTTGTTCGCAGACAAATTACTGATCTTTCTCGCACTGCCTTGCTGCGCTTCTTCGAGAGATTTATGAAACGGAGGATTGCACGTTGTGAGGTGATAAAACTCGCCCGGTTTGATGATTCCTTTAAACAGATAACGACTGTTCTGTTGTAAGCGGCATTCGATCTTATCTTTAAGCACCGTGTTATTGGCTGCAATCTGATTCGAGTTATTGACCGATACTGGGTCAATGTCCGACCCCGTATAATGCCAACCGTATTGGGTGACACCCACAATTGGATAAATACAGTTTGCACCGACACCGATGTCTAGAGCATTAACGCGCCTCGCAACAGATTGCCCGCAATCGTCAGCCAGTAAATCGGCTAATCGATGAACATAATCAGCGCGACCAGGAATTGGCGGACAAAGGTAACCGTGTGGAATATCCCACTGAGTCACAGAATAATGGTGCGCCAGCAACGCCTTATTGAGCAGTTTAACCGCGACGGGGTCAGAGAAGTTAATACTTGCCTCCCCTTTCGGGTTTTTCACTATGTGCGCGCTTAATTCAGGCAATGCATCGGTCAACGCTTTGAAATCGTAACGTCCATTATGCAGATTTCGTTTGTGCAGACCCGCTTTCGCTGGGCGCTTAATCACTTTAGTCTCTGATAATGCTGGTTTGGTTTGGCCCATATCATTGCTGGACTTAGTATTGTTATTTCGACGAGTCATCACGATTAATTGCGGTTCACTGTTTCTAGGTAAATCATAAACAAACGAGCATCAAGCTCCAGCTGATGGTATTCCGGTTCCATATGGCAACAAAGCTGATAGAACGCCTTGTTGTGCTCTTTTTCTTTAAAATGCGCCAACTCATGAACGATCAGCATACGCAAAAGCGGCTCCGGCGCATTCTTAAACACGCTGGCAATTCTAATCTCGTTTTTAGATTTGATCTTGCCGCCATGAATCTTGTTGGCATAAGTGTGTAGCCCAAGCGCGTTGTTTATCAGATGAATCTTGTTATCGTAGACCACTTTACTCAACGGAGCTGTCTTCTTCATATAGCGGTTTTTGATCGCTAAAGCATACTCAAACAACGCTTTTTCACTTTTGATTGTATGATTATCGGGGTAGCGTTTCTCAAACCAAGCGACTAAACGTCCAGACTCCACCAATTGGCTAACGGGAGTCACGATATGTTCAGGATAACCTTGGATGTAGCGTAATGAAGGATTCATATTTAACACAAAGCGAAGTCTGGTCTACAAAAGGGGCATAAGTCTACCCTATTCACACTTGCCATTCACGGTCTTTTCATTAAACTCTGCGCTGAATATCTGCCTAGGAACACAAGATGAAACGACTCGTACTGTATGTAAAAGACAAATGCCCTCACTGCAAAGACGCTCAGCGTTATCTCGATTCGAAAGGCTATCAGTACCGTTTAACCAACGCTAAGATGCAGCGTGGTCGTAAAGAGCTGGATGCAATAGGCGCTCGCTCACTGCCGGTTTTGAAGATTGGTGACCGTTATATGATTGGTTGGAACCCAAACAACTTTGAAAAGATGTATAACTCCAAGGGTTAGATAAAACGTTTTTGCGTGAAGTGCGGATTCGCCACCAAGACGTCCATTAATGAAATTTCGTCGAGTACGACCAAGTGCTCGACACCGTCTACGTCGAGTTTAATCACTTCTTGCTTGTCCTGATTGCGAGCAGTATCACGAGCAATACCTTCCATGCTTTGACCTGTTGTTAGCGTCAAACGAACAGGATAACGGTACAAACACACTATCTCGATATAGTCATAATCGTTGCAGCTAATCATTTTACTCTCCGCTCTAATTCATTGATGGACAGATTTGGCTCACAGCCATTGGCCCTATTGACACCAACAACAAACACTCTACCCATGCAAGTCATACAACTCAAGTCGTTGTCTCTCCAAGATTTACAGCACTGAGTTAGACATAAACGTTAAATGCCTGCGAGACGTTACCCAACTGAAACATTGGCAGCCTAAAAACGGCACATACTTTTGGTGTTTTGATTATATGGTCCAAAAATATGAACCGAATAGGCTTGTTGTTTATTATCGTTCCCATGTTCATTTTAGGTTGCAATGGCAGCAGTGAGCCAGTCTCCCTTGTGCCCCCTAAAAAGCCTACGCCGCCTCCCCCCATAGAGATCAATAAATTTGGTGCTTGGTACGGCAATTCCAGTACTGGCTATATAGGTGTCAAAGCATTTTGTCATATCTGCACTCACCAAGATTTTGACTACCAGTGGGAAACGGATAGCAACAACGACGGTACGTTTGATCATTCAGACTCAGTATCATTTGGGCCGATTAAAACAATCGATGTGGCGACCTTTGGCAAAAGAGTTAAGTTAACCGTCGCCAATGACGAAGTCAGTTCTCCGCTAATCAAATACTACGCTCCACCTGAAGACCTCATTGAAACTATCTATAGCAACGCTAAAGCTTTCGCCGCACTCAAGAGAAACGGGACGGTCGTGACTTGGGGAGACCCTTATTATGGCGGGAGTTTAAACCGTGATCTTTCGGATATAAAACGCATCTATTCCACTGGAGGCGCTTTTGCTGCACTGAACAGCAAGGGGCAAGTCTTTACATGGGGCGACAACACACTCGGCGCCAACAGTAGTCAGGTCAGCTTTAACTCGAGTGGTATCAACACTATTTACTCCAATGATTATGCCTTTGCCGCCCTGCAAAATGACGGTAGCGTCGTCACTTGGGGAAGTGCCAATAGCGGTGGGAACAGTTCTAATGTCGATCTTTCAAGGGACATTGAATCGATATACTCCAATGACGCATCCTTCGTCGCAATCAAAACTGATGGAAGCGTTGTCGCATGGGGCAACAGCTTTACTGGAGCAAATCTAAATGGTGTTCACTTCAACAGCACGGTAAAAAAGGTCTTCGCGACGGAAGCTTCGTTTGCCGCTTTGCTGGACGACGGTTCTGTCGTCGCATGGGGGCACCCTGATTCTGGAGGGCGCCAACCGACTCAACTTAACGGCATTGTTGTTGATATATTTTCAAATGACGGTGCATTTGTCGCACTAAAAAACGACGGTTCTATTACTGCGTGGGGCCACCCCTCATATGGCGGTGTCGTAAGCCAAATCAGTAACGTAGAAACCGTTGTTGCAACAAAGAAAGCGTTTGCTGCGCTAAGGAAAGATGGTTCAGTGATCACTTGGGGAGACGCGGCTCACGGTGGAAACTCAACCGGTGTCGACTTTTCCGGCGGAGTAACATCGATCTCAGCCACCAAACAAGCATTCTCAGCAGTTAAACTCGATGGTACGGTCGTATCGTGGGGACCCGCTAGCGCAGGAGGAGATTCCTCAACCATAGATTTCTCGCAAGGGGTGGAAAAACTCTTCACCAACGGTCATGCTTTCTTCGCCTTAATGAAGGATGAAACGGTCTTAACGTGGGGACATTCAAACTTTGGCGCTGACTCATCCAACGTTGACCTTAGCAATATACATTCTGTCTATGCTACCGATACCGCATTCGCTGTACTCAAAACAAATGGCACAGTCGTCTGTTTTGGCGACGGTAATGGAGGTGGTGATTTAACTCAAGCCGCTCATCAACTTGAACTCAAAGGCAAAGAGGTGAAATATTCGACACCATAAATGGTGTGAATCGAGCTAGCTGTTACTTAACCTAGCTAGCTCGTATGGGACGAGTTATCGCTGATAAACCAAGATGTTAGTGTGTCTCGCCAGATGAAACATTCGCTCTGTAGCAATCAGCAGTTTCATCAAACACAAACTCGACCTCATTGACAATACTTTCCAGTTTGTCGTTTTGGTAATGTGAAACATAAAGAAGTTGGCTTAAGTTTTCCTTGGCAATCAGCTCGAGAGTATTTTTTACCAGCCGCCTTCCTAGATAATCCAACCCTTGGTATGGCTCATCCAATATCAGCAGCGCGGGCTGTTTAACAATCGCACGAGCAATCAACAGCAATCTCTGCTGACCATATTCCAGTTCTCTAAACGAGATGTTGGCATACTGGCTCATATGGAGAATTTCCAGCCACTCTTTAGCAACCTGAATCTCTTTCTTAGAGGGTTGCTGGTAAAGGCCAATTGAGTCGTAAAAGCCCGAAAGAATAACTTCTAGTGCCTTACAACTGACACGGTATTGGAGATGCAGAGCAGACGACACCATGCCGATGTGCTTTTTTATTTCCCAAATAGATTCACCAGAGCCGCGCTTTTTGCCAAATATCTGGATGTCATTGGAATAACATTGCGGATGGTCGCCAAAAATGAGCCCAAGCAGTGTACTTTTTCCACAGCCGTTTGGCCCTTTGATTTGCCAGTGTTGTCCATTATCAATTCGCCAGTTCAAGCCCGTAAAGATGGTTTTATCCGTGTACGCGACTTGACCTTGTGTGATTTCAAATACCGGGTTATCGAAATGGTGGCTATGTTGGTAGCGGTGGATTAATGCCAACATCTGTGCGCTCTGCTGTTGAGACTGTGCCTTAATCTGACGAATGACAGGATGCGACTCCCATTCACTCTTGGGCATAACACTTTCAAGTTTGCCGTGATTGAACATCGCAATCTGCTCAACCCATGCCGGTATATCCTCTTCACGATTGAAAGTAACAATCATCTGGATAGATTTCGATAACTCATACAGATAGTCGGCTAGCGATGCTCTGTGGGCGACATCGAGGCCAGTAAAGGGGTTATCAAGCACAATCAGTTGTGGCTGTGTTGCCAATGCACGGGCAAGCATTACACGACGAGTTTCTCCCGTAGACAGCACGCGGAAACCGCTTTTTTCTAAGTGGCAAAGATCCAGTTTTTCAAGCAGGTTTTTAGTCACTGACTCAGAATGACACTGACGATAGATCAATGTGTAGACCGATGTGCCCGTATCAATTCTATCTAAAAAATCTGTCTCATCATTGGCGATTTCCTCTTCCAATAATCGTTGCTGTTCAACCAGCGAAACTTGAGCAATGCCTCCTTCGCTTGCTGAAAGCATGGATTCCGACACCGAATATTCGCCCGTAAGTAAACATCCTAATGCAGACCCAATATCGCCTTCGGTACTGAACACGCCCCATGACTGTCCATGGTTAATCGTCCACTCGTCGATTTCGAGTCGATTAGTACCTGTTTCTAAAGCGAGCTGGTTGATAATTATTTGCATAGAATGGTTTCCCTACCCTTCAAAACATAGATTGATAGCCTCAAATTACTTCAAACCTAGGCTTAGTGCGATAGGGAAATAGCAAAGTGTGATATTCACAACGAGATTAGAGCATTAGGCGTATTGCTTAACAAAATCAATAAACGTTCTGTCCGCCATAGATAAGTATCCATCCTTTCGCCACGCCAGTAATAGATCGATTTTGACTCTTGGTTCAAACGGTACTCCAACCACCTCTTTCTCATTTTGGGTCACTAATTCAAGTAGTGCCGTAATCGCAAACTCGTGTTTTACAATGCTTAGAATCATTGGCAACAGATTGGTTTCAAAAGAGAAGCGCATCTCTTTGCTGCACTGCAATGCCTTTTCTTCGAGAAAGTTACGGTGAAAATAACCTTGTTTAAACATCACCAGCTCATGGTCAAAAAAATCCTCGAAGCCGACCGATTTCTGTTTTGCGAATGCATGCTTCTTGGCAACGACGGCCAACATTTCCACTTGCAAAAGATGGTCGGTTTCTAGGTCTTCAGGCACATTTTCATCATCAATCACACCAATATCGAGCTCGCCGTTAAGTAGCATCTTGCGAATATCTCGAGTGCCCGCATCGACCAAAGTTAATTTCAGATTGGGATAACGGCTGTTAAATGCCATCAGCACCTGTGGAAAGAAATAGGATCCCATCATACTTGGTGCACCAAGCCGAACTTCACCTTTTTCAAGCCCTTTGAGCTCATCAATCGCAAGTTGAGCATCTTCCAATTGCTGTAAGATACGTTTGGCGTGCTCATACAGAACCTCGCCTTCATCGGTGAGCGATATTTGCCGATCTTCACGTCGAAACAGTTCGACTCCCAGACTTTGTTCCAGCTTTTTTATCGAAATGCTCAAAGCCGGCTGTGCGATATGCAGTGCTTTGGCTGCTCGAGTGAAATGCCCATGTTGTGCGACAGCAACAAAGTGCTTGAGATGCTTCGAGTCCATGCTTATCTCTATATAATTTTTATATCACGATAATATTTTTAATATATTTTATTTATCACATTTTGACTGATATTTTGCTCACATATCTCCTTATTTGAAGCGCCACTATGATTGAGCTTAAAACCAAGCAGTACCGGAACGTCACTTTTAGTTTAGCCTTAGGCTCATTTTTGGTTTTTTGTAACCTGTACCTGTTCCAGCCGATGCTTCCGTTTATGGCGACGCATTTCTCCGTTTCCGAAACCCAAATTAACTGGGTGTTTGCCGCCAGTACGCTTGCCTTGTCCGTTTGTCTCGTTCCTTGGGCAGTCGCGTCCGAATCATACGGGCGGCGCAAGATAATGCTCGTAGGTCTGCTGGCTATGCCGGTGATTGGCCTGTCGATGTTGGTCAGTGATTCACTTGTTGTTCTCGTTATACTGCGTGCGCTCATGGGTATGGCGCTGGCTGCATTCGCCTCCGTAGCGGTTGCCTATATGGTTGAAGAGTTGTCTGAACAGGCCTTCGCCCAAGCGATCGGCGGATACATTGCTGCCAATTCTCTGGGCGGTATTGCCGGAAGAATCATTGGTGGTACTCTGACAGATGCACTTGGCTGGCAGCAAGCCGTCATCGTCGTCGCACTGGTGTCACTGTTCGGTGCGTCAGTGGTGTTCTTTACCCTACCAAAGCAGGTGAACTTCACGCCTCAACGAGGTATGTTGCGCTACCATAATCGTGCTGTGGTGAAGCACCTTAAAAACAAAACGATTTGGATTGCGATGGTACTTGGTGGGGTTAATTTTGCCCTGTTCGTCAATCTCTACTCAGTGATGGGATTTCGCTTGGTCGCGGCTCCGCACAACCTGCCAATCGGTCTTGCTTCGTTAATCTTCCTTTGCTATCTGTCAGGTACGTTGAGTTCAAGATTAACTTCGGTTTGGCGTAAGCGCCACCAAAGCGTATCGGGCATGGTTACGGGGACCACAATTAGCCTAATTGGTATGCTGATCGCTTATGTAGATTCACTGACCTTTATGATTTTAGGCCTACTCCTGATCAGTTTTGGCGCGTTCTTCACTCATACACTCGCGTATGCTTGGGTCAGTCAAAATGCGACACACGCTAAAGCAACTGCGACTGCGCTTTATCTCGTTCATTACTACATCGGCGGTAGTATTGGTGGGTTCTTCCTTATCTACTGCTGGCAACAAGGGGGCTGGGCGTATGTCATGGCGGGAGGCTCAATGCTTTATGCTTTGGTGTTTATCCTCTGCCATAAGCTGTCGAGAGCCGAGGCTAATGGCCCAATAGACAAGCCAGCACCAGTAGAATCTGCTATTCTTGCGCCAAATTCTAATTTGGAAGCAAAATGACTAACCAAAGCTCAACACAGATGAACAAACAGCAAGTGGCAAGCGCTGTAGAACAATGGCTAAACGATGTGGTGATCGGCCTTAACCTTTGTCCATTTGCCGCCAAGCCACAACGCAACAAACAGATTAAAATTTTCGTTAGCGAAGCCGAAACAGAAGAAGCGCTGCTGGAAGATATTCTGACTCAGTTGCTTGAACTGGACTCTACTGAGCCGGAGCAACTTGAAACCACACTGGTTGCGGTTCCCAATATGCTCAGTGACTTCTACGACTACAACCTGTTTATCGATTGGATCGAAGCGCTTATACGCCAGCAAGATTGGGAAGGTATTTTCCAATTAGCCACCTTCCACCCAAACTACTGTTTTGGGGGCGCAGAGCCTGAAGACGATGAGAACCTCACCAACCGTTCTCCGGTACCCGTATTTCACCTGATCCGCGAAGAGAGCATGGAAAAAGTCCTTAAACATTACCCAAATCCTGAGGCGATTCCAGATACCAACATTGCTCGCGTTGAGTCCTTAACGGCTGAAGAACGTCGAAAACTCTTCCCATACCTATTCCGCTAACGAGTTGAAGCGACAAACGACAAGCTGACCTTATTGGGCACTTGATCCCGCTCTGTTCAATTGTTTGTCGCTCGACTGATTTATTTTATAGCGCCGATAGCAGGATTTAACCCGCTTTGGTAGTATTGCTCCACCACAATGACATCCGGATTAATGGATATGCACCTTTCAAAACTGACCACTGATATTTTCAATCACCTTTACCGTGATATTTCTGAGTTCCGTAGCACCTTCGATTTACCTGTCGCTTCTCCTGAGAGCCTAGATGACAAGGCTGACACTCTACACACTTCTCTTGCAATCGAAGAGTTAACTGAGTTAGCAGAAGCTGACAATAAAACAGAACAAGCGGACGCGATCATCGACAGTGTTTACGTTTTGATGGGTCGCTTGGTGCATCTAGGCCACGACAAAATTGAAGACAACCTAGCCATCAACTACCTTATCGACCTGCTACTTAATGTTGCGGTTAACCGTGGCATTGACTTTGTTCCATGTTGGGATGAAGTGCACTCAAGCAATATGAGTAAAGTATGTCGTAACGAGCAAGAGTACGCTGATACTGAAGCACACTATGCAGAGCAAGGTATCAAGCTGATGGCAGTACAAAAAGGCGATTACATTATCGCTAAATGTGCTGAAGATTTCGTCGCTGAAGGTAAGACGATCCGTCAAGGCAAAGTACTGAAGTCGGTTTACTACCGTCCTGCGGATCTTGCGCCTCTGACTAAATAGGTCGACGCTAGATAAAAAGACGCCACCTTCGGTTTCCCTTAGGTGGCGTAAGCTGCCATAGTCAAAAACTGACTTCATTAACATTTGGTTTGTTACCACTCTCGTAGAACTCCCCTCTAGTTAAATCCGCCTAACAAGAACGAGAATGTATCGCTATCACTGTTGCCAATAGCGTGCCAATCTTGAATAAAATTTAACTCATTGATTTTTAATGGATTTACAAAAAAGCAGCGACACGAGTCATTGACCCGCGATCTAAACCAGTGCAAGACGCACCAAACTAATCCTTTAGGGGTAAATAATTACTCAAACAGCAGGATGGGCTCTCCATCCAACATGACGTGTTTAACTTGGGTTTTAAACACTCGTGACAGTTCGCTTGCGTTCAGCACTTGCGTCACGTCGCCGAAGCTTTGCAGTACTCCTTTATCGAGCAGCAATGCTTTGTCTGCATGCTTGAGGGTCCGGTTGAGATCATGATTGGACATAATCACGCTAATTCCCATCTCAGCCACACGGCGAATAAGTTTATACAGTAGGCTTTCCTGACCGATATCGAGAGGAGCTGCAGGCTCATCTAGGATCAGTAAACGAGCATGTGGGTTTAAAGTTGGCCATATTTGCAAACAGATCGCACACAGACGTACCCTTTGCCACTCCCCTCCAGAAAGGTGATGAATGGAACGGTGAAGTTTATCGTCAATCTCTAAAAGTTGAGCCAATTCCTCAATAACGCTTTCAATTTCACTGGTTGCAGAGTTAATAAAGGCTGGCAAAGAGAGTGACACATAATGAACAACATCGAGGTTGAACGCTGGACGGTCACTTTGTGTAAGATACGCACGACGTTCAGCCAAAGTAGAGATTGAACTTTGTGCAACATCAAAATCAAAGATGGTTGCTTGACCTTCAAAATTGAGTAATCCCGCGACCGCAGATAGTAAGGTACTCTTACCACTGCCATTCGGACCAATAATATGAAGGATCTCACCGCGCTCTACTGCGAAGGATAGTGGCAACAATCTAGCGCCGACGGATAAACTGTTAACGTGAATCATGATTACTTACCAACATCCAAATAAAGATTGGTGCACCGATTGACGTGGTGACGACCCCTAACGGCAACTCCGCCGAATCAAGCGCCGTTCTGGCGATCAAGTCCGCAAAGACCACGAGTGTCGCACCTGCCAGAGCAGAAATAGGCAGTAAGTATCTATTTTCACTGCCAAAAGCGAGTCGCAGAAGATGAGGGACTACGAGACCGACAAAACCGATGACTCCCCCTAATGCCACCGCACCACCAACAAGAATCGATACGGCAAGGATCAACTTCCAACGAGCATTATCAACATCGACGCCTAGTTGCTTCGCATGCTGTTCACCCATCATCAACTTATCTAGCAAACGCCCTTTGCAACATAGCCAGACCAACACGGGCACTAACAACAAGGTCAACATATGATGATACCAACTTGCCGCGCCTATGCTGCCCATCAACCAATACATCAACTGACGCAGGCTCAGATCATCACTGAAGTAAAACGCCCAAGTGACAATCGCACCAGATAGAATGCCAAGGGCGACCCCTACCAGTAATAACCGAGTGGTAGTCAAACGCAGAGACTTTGCAACAAACACCAATAGCAGAGTAAAGGCTAGCGCCCCTAACACCGCAGCCAGCATAAAGCCAATGGGCGTTGCCAACAGCGGAAAAAAGAACAGTACCAGCACCATCATGACGCTAGCGCCACCTGAGATACCGAGTACCCCAGGTTCTGCAAGCACATTGCCCAGTAATACCTGTAGCACGGCCCCAGAAACGGCTAACGCCGCTCCTACCGCGACGGCCGCCAATAAGCGTGGCAAACGTAGCTGCATAATTAACTGTTCTTGCAATGATGAAAGTGTCTCGAAAGGCGAAATGAATACTTCACCGACCATGAGATAAACGGCACTGATAACAAGTAGAGTGATCAAGAAAAGTACACCAAAGTGCGTCCATCTACGTTGTCTACGGTTAAGTAGCTGAAAGAATTCCATGTTGTCGTTATCTATTTGGCAAAGCCGTAAATAATAATGGCTTAACGATACCGTTAAGCCATTAAAATAGAAAGCGTACTAACCTAGTTAGTCACAAAATATGGTCTTAATCGTAAACGACCTGACCTTCTTCATAACGAGTTTTCACTGGGCATACCATTAGCGCAGCACGTTGACCGACAGCGACATAACGGTTAGGGAACACAATCGCTTCACCCTCATTTTTTGCCATCAATGGTTTATCGCCATCATGTCCGAACACTTCACCATGTTTAAATGCCGTAAAGTTTTCGACGTTGTCATCGAATAGGAAATCAAAATCATCGTGGAGACGAACAATCGTACGACTCACACGGTACATGGTCGGTTTGCGTGGCAGATGCTCCGCCTGACTGTCTGACACTAGGTCACGTAATGCCAGATCAAATGCGACCAGCTTATCGAGTTCATTCTCACCGATTTTAGCCACGCGACCAAGTTCAACGGTCAGCGCTTGAGCACCAAAGTTTTCCGCGCTAAACCAACTAAAGGTACTCGAAGGTGCGTTAGAGAACATTACGGCTTCAAGATGAGCACTGGATACAAACTCCATCAAAGCCTGACTGCGGACAGGATGACGAACCTTAGGGCTAACGACAAACGAGTAGTGTTTCGATAGACGAATAGCACAATGTAAATCGAGATGCCAACGCTGCTCTTGCTCTGTCCCAAGATAAAAATCACTCACAACCTTCTTCAAGTTCTTCGCGATCTCAAGCTCTTTAGACGGTTGATACTCTTTCTCATCAAACAGACGGTTGAGGTTCATTTCAATGAATCTCGTATGCGCGTTAGTCGCTTCTGGATGAGCATTAATGAAAAGCAGCCGGTTAGTCACCGTTTGGAAACCAGACTGAATATCAGTGATGATCTTATCCGTGATCTCCATCGGCGCGGTCTCATCGCCGTGAATACCACAGGAAATAATGATGTGCTTACTATCTTCAGACAGCTTCGCTGGAATGACCTCCAACACACCACGTTGATGAATTTTAAAGACAGTTCCACCAGCAACCGTGACTTCGTTGGCTGGCATTTCTTGTTCTAAATTTAGACTGTCTAAAAGAAATGATTGGCGAAAGAGGTTTTTCGTCATGCGCTACTCCTTTATTGCACAGCGGGTATGTTAATGAATTGTTCGGATAAATTTTGTAGGTGCGATCCCACTTATTGACACCAATCATGTGCCTCATTGCAATTTATCCAATTGCCACTAACAGATGTGGCAGATAGGTCTTCCACTGTACAAATTGGCCAAGTATTGGCTTGGCCAACCGATAATATCATGATTTTGATATGATTATTTTTGATCTAACAAGGATTCAAACTCATCTATCTTAGTTTTCACTCGATCTATGCTCTGTTGCCAGAAATCTGCTTGTGATAAGTCCATGCCGAGATGTTTCTCAACGACTTCTTCCGCCATCATTGAACCCGTGTCGCGTAATAGACTCACGTAATCGCGATAGAACTGATCGCCTTTGCGCTCACGCTGGGCATAAACACCAATACTGAACAAATAACCAAATAGATATGGGTAGTTATAGAAGCTCACTTCAGAAATAGAAAAGTGAAGTTTACTTGCCCAAAAGTAAGGATCTGGCTCTGACATCGAATCGCCGTACCACTCTTGCCAAGTTTCGCTCATCAGATCACACAGTTGAGTCGGGCTCAGTTCACCTTGGCTACGTTGACTGTAGAAGGCTTTTTCAAACTCAAACCGCACAGGGATATTGATCATTAGTGCGTAGCAGGATGTAAGTTCTTCCCACAACATTTCGAGTTTTTCTTCACGGCTACTCACTTGAGCAAGCAAATAGTCTCGAACGATGTTTTCAGCGAAAATTGAGGCAGTCTCTGCGAGCGTCATTGGGTAGCGAGTTTGACATAAAGGCATATCACCCATCACCCAGTTGTGGAACGCATGCCCCAACTCGTGCGCTAAAGTGAGCAGATCGGAACGACTTCCTCCCCAAGTCATGAATACCAGAGGCGAACGTGTGGCGGCAAACTTGGTGCAGTAAGCACCTAAGCGACGATTTTCAGTCGGTTGCGCATCAATCCAACCATTTTCAACCATCACATCGACAAATTCGGCCATTTCACTATCCACTTGAGCAAACGCGGTGCGGATAATCTCAATCGCTTCATCAAACGCATACACTTTAGGTTCTGCGTTAGTAATACTCGGCATTCCCGCAAGATGATTCCACGGGCGCATCTCTTGTAAGCCATGAACTCTAGCCATTAACAGGCCAGCTTTTTGACCTATGCTTCGATTGGCTTTCGCCGTCATCATCATAGCGTCTAGGGTCGAACTCTCTATGCGGCTTTCATGTAAACTGGCATCTAAAAAATGGACATCCGTTAACTTAGAACGTTTTTGATATTCCGTTAAACGCCAACCCGCCAAGGCATTAAGGATCGCAGCAAATGATTCTTGGTTGGCTTTCATCGCGGCCTGTATACCACGCCACGCGGGCTCTTGGCTCGCAAAGTCTGTCCCATACAGCAAACTCGCGGCATGAGAAAAACCGACTTTACTACCTTGCCCATCCTCTAACGTCACCTGTAGAGATCCTGTGATGTTGTCATACAGGCGCCCCCAGGCATCACGACCGTCCACTTGCATTGCTGTCAGCAGTTGCTCTTCAGCTACCGATAGCTTAATCGCCGCTTGTTTACGCGCACACTCTATCTGGAAAGCTTGTCCATAAACATCACCACTTGGGTGAGTGAGCACGTCACTAATAAAGCTCTCTGGTGCTAGGGTTAAGGTATTTTCGTACGGTGCAAAAGCCTGCGACAACTCAGAGTTGAGCTTGGCAACACGGCCTATCAGGCTTTTGGCATCATCGTTTTATGCATCAATAGATGCGTGGCAGTGAGCGAAGGTATTGATTGTCGCCAACAGTTTTCCAGCAGCTTCGCTGGTTTGAATAGCATTCTGTGTCACAGACGGTGACTCACGATGATCAACATGGATAGCGAGCGCCTGGATACACTGCCTGATCAAATCGATGTCTTGTTCGATTTTCGTGTCGTTCAAATCTTGATAAGCGATGGACAAGTCCCAGCTTGGTGCGGTCATGATACTTCCTTAGCTATCCGTTTAGCGGTTTACCTATCATACAAACCCGAGGATAGCTCTGTTCAGCCTTGGTGATTTGTATATGAGTTAAAGAATGGTGGGCGATATTCAAGCTCGAATAAAGGGCTGGATTGCTCCAGTCTAGCTCGAGTACCTTAGCTAAAATCATTCTGATCGTGCCACCATGGCAAACGATGAGAGTGTCTTTTTCGACAGTTTGCATAAATTTATCCCACGCTGTCGAGATCCGTTGGTAAAAAAGGTCCAAGGACTCAGCATTGGGCAAGCGGCTGTTCGCTGGATCTTGCCAAAACGTCTCAAAAACTGGCCATGATTCTGGTACTGTTGCAAAAGGAACTCCATCCAAATCACCAAATGATATTTCGCGCCATT
Organism: Vibrio sp. TRT 29B02; assembly: GCF_050113655.1. Lineage (NCBI taxonomy): Bacteria > Pseudomonadati > Pseudomonadota > Gammaproteobacteria > Vibrionales > Vibrionaceae > Vibrio > Vibrio sp. TRT 29B02. The sequence continues at coordinate 192,040 of NZ_JBNJOJ010000003.1, read as the reverse complement.
CATGGGCGACAATATAATCGAGATGTTTGGCGTTGTCGTATATCAACTCGGCTAACTCTTTACATCGTTTTAATGGTGAAGTAATCAAAGTATCGAAACCAAGCCGCTCACTCATAAGGCTTTGATAAATGTCCTGCTGATGTTCTGCTGCAACCGACACATCGGTGTGACCATACAGAGCAGGCTCACCAAGTGTTTTACCATGTCTAAGCAAGTAAACATTGATGCTTTTGATTTGACTCACACTAGGCTCCATCGACTTGTTTGAGTGTCATTGGCAATCCCGCCGCGATAAGTGTTACGCGATGAGCGACCTGAGCCAAAGCCTGATTCATCCAGCCAGCGTGATCGACAAATAAACGCGAGACTTCGCCCAAAGGCACAACGCCGAGGCCGACTTCATTTGAAACCAAAATCACGTCTGCCTTACAGGAGACAATCGCTTGGAGTAACTCTGAGACGTGCCGCTTTATCTGCTCTTCACTCAGGGTTTGACCATGATTGTAAATGATGTTGTTCAGCCACAACGTTAGACAATCTATCAACACCACATCCCCGAACTCAAAACGAGCGAGCAGTGACGCTAGCTCAATGGGGCACTCATGCTCAACCCAGTCATTGCCTCGCGATTGCTGATGATGAGCAATACGCTTGGCCATCTCCTCATCAAAGGCTATCGCTGTTGCGACGTAGTGCTTCACTTTTTTGCTTGCGATGGAAGTAACTTGCGACTCTGCATAACGCGACTTACCCGAGCGTGCACCTCCAAGTACTAAATGGATAGTCATAAGTTGACTCCCTGTACGGCTATCAAGGAGAGATAGATCAGCATTTCACTCAGTTGTTGCGCTGCGCCTAAGCAATCACCTGTAAATCCACCAATTCTTGCCATCAACCAACGCTTGAACAGCACTCGAAACAGGGCAAGGACAGCAATCAAAATGAGTGTTTGACCCAAGCCAAGTAACCAGCAAGGTAGCACGCCCGTGAGTAACAATATCACTAACTCTCGACGAGATTGTCGTTCAGCTAAGGGCTTACTTTTACTCGTATCCGTGCCTGTGACATACGGCATATCGTAGATCAGTGAAGCGGCGACAGCCCGACTTAAACCATAGCTAACGACAATGATTAATAAGATTTGCTGCGACTGAATCAACTCTGATAGCAGAACGTATTTCACCAGCAAGGTCATGATTAACGCGCTAGCACCATAAGTACCAATACGGCTATCTTTCATGATCTCAAGCCGGCGCTCAACCGTCATACCACCACCGATACCATCGGCCATATCCGTCAAGCCATCTTCATGAAAAGCACCCGTTAGAAGCAAGCTAAACACCATCATCAGCACAATGGCGACAGGAGACGGAAACACCAACTGCAAAGCGTAAAGCACCAAAGCACATAACGCCCCTAGCATTAAACCAACAAGGGCGAAATACCGCCCAGCCTGATTCATTCGTTCAGGGCTATATGGAATAGATACGGGGACGGGGATCCGAGAAAAGAAGCCTAATGCGAGCATAAACAGCTGATACTGATACTTGATTGTAGACATTAGTCGACGACCACTCCTGCTTGCTCAAAACTCGCCATATGGTTATAAAACTCGGCAGCGGCACGCAGCAATGGCATCGCCAGCACGGCACCTGTGCCTTCTCCCAGTCGGAGAGAAAGATCTAATAAGGGTTGTGCGTCTAGCTGTTGCAATAAGTATTGATGTCCAGCCTCATGAGACTGGTGCGCGAAAATCATGATTTCTCGACAATCTGGGTTGAGCATACTAGCCGCATAGGCTGCTGCCGAGACAATAAAGCCATCAACCAATACCGGCGTTTTGCTTTCTGCCGCGGCTAAGAATCCACCCACCATCTGAACGATTTCAAAGCCTCCAACTTCTGACAAGACATCGATGACTTCAAGCCCTTCACAACGATTGACACCTTGACTCACCAAGTCGACTTTCTTTTGCCACTGTTGATCCGTAATACCCGTTCCACGACCGACGCATTGGGTGACAGGCAGGCCACTAAGTGCAGAAAGAATCGCAGCGGCACTACTGGTGTTACCTATTCCCATTTCACCAAACATCACTAGGTTCGAACCTGAATCAATGATCTTACTGACCATCTGTTTACCGAGTTCTATACCCTTATTTGCTTGTTCTGGCGTCATGGCCGCCTGACGCGCCAAGTTATTCGTTCTCTCACCAAGGCGTTGGACAATAAAGGCATCTGAATCATGATCGACAGGTATTAAGATGCCACAATCGACCACTTTTAACGCCACCTGATTGGTGCGACAAAAACAGTTAATCGCCGCCCCACCTGCAAGAAAGTTCAACACCATCTGCTGAGTAACCGCGCTGGGCGCAATACTTACACCTTCGTCTGCTATTCCATGGTCGCCAGCAAACACAACCGCTGTCGGTTGGCTAATTTTAATATCAGTGACAACGTCACCCTTTATATTACTTTGGATCAGCGCCAGTTGGTGCGCCAATGTCTCTAATTGTCCTAAAGCACCAAGCGGTTTTGTTTTCTGATTAATGCGCTGCCAAATAGATTCTGAATAACTGTGGTCTAACATAATGCTTATTCTGGCCTCGCGACTGAAAACACGTTATCAATAGTGGCATACTGACTACCACCAAGACGGGAAAGTGGATTGACTTTAAGAGCATCAACAACCAAGCGATCACTGCGCTCACCGATGACTTGCGGGTCCACATACACCTTTTCGATCTCTGCAAAAATCAAACTTTGTGGTGTCTCACCGATCTCTTTCACTTCAACTAACTTGCAAGCAAACGCAATAGGACAACCTTTGACACGCGGCAGTTCAAAGCCGTCGAAATCAACCAAGTCTAGTCCAGTCGCTTCAATTTCTGATTCACCATGGGGTAAGGTTGCCGCAGTTTGAGTCACCTCTTCGGCCTGTGATTGCTGCGCTATGTGGACAACAAGACGCCCCGTTTCCAACACATTTCGCGTCGTGTCCTTCACTTCACCAGTTGGCTTCTTACCCACAGAAAACATCAGCAGCGGTGGATTACTGGATACCGGCGTAAAATAGGAAAATGGCGCTAGATTGTAACAACCTTGGTCGGAGTCAGTTAATACCCAAGCGATCGGCCTTGGGATAATGGTTTGAGTCATTAAGTGGTAAATTTGGGTAGGTGCTAGAGTGCTTAGCTCAATATTCATCGATTTTCCTTGAGTGCCAAATCCTTTGCGCTGAGTGTAACGTGAAATCATACAGTTAACACCCCTAACCGACTCCCAAAAACTCGATGAACTGTCAAAAAGATTCTGAGATTGCATCCAAAACTGCAATTTTTCACCCAAAAGTCCTATCTTTTAGTTTAGGGAGTGCATTTTATAACGGCACAAAGTATGCATTTATCTAGCCGTATCACTGTTTTCTCCCACTTGATGTGCAAGGAGGTTGTATGTTTGCCAATCAAAAGTCAAAAAAACAGAAACAGAACAAGCCACAACAACGTAGCCAAAAGAAAGTACCTTTGTCATTAACCTGACGTTACGACCAGACCTCGCCATTCGGGCGAGGTCGATAATGCCCAATATGCCAAATCACTCCCATTTCAGCCCTACACCCCTCCCACTCTCGAGACTATTGGCCAATCTCAAGATCCGATCACAGAATTTATTACCACTTTGTTAGAAGCTTGCTTGTCTCAAGCTATGCGACGACGCGTGGTAAATCATATCAACGGACAAGGTACGTAGGCTTTGGAACAAGCTAACACCCTCACCACCATAATTGCCGGTTCTACTGGCTTGATTGGCAACGAACTCATTAAGCAGATGTTAGATCAGGCTCCTTTCAATCACATCTACGCGCTAAGTCGACGAGAGCTTCCTTTTTTCCATCCCAAACTCGAAGTGATCCAGCACCCCGAACTTCGTATCCAACACTGGGATGATGAAAAGCCGCAGCCTGAATTTGGTTTTATTTGCTTAGGTACAACCCTAAAGCAGGCAGGCTCAAAGCAAGCGCTAGAAAAAGTCGATTATGAGTTGGTTTGTGATGTTGCTCAGGAGATGAAACTGCTCGGCGTAAAGCAACTTGCGGTCGTCTCTAGCTATGGTGCTTCGGTACGTTCATTTTCTCACTATCTGCGCTGCAAGGGACGAATGGAGCTCGCCATAGAACGAATGGGATTTGAACGGGTAGTATTTGTGCGACCAGGACCATTAAAAGGCTTACGTGAGATCCCACGGAAAGACGAGGTGGTGATTCAAACCATGATGACCTTTCTAAAGCCACTCATGCTCGGCCCGTTGGCCAAGCTCATTCCAATCGACGCGGCTCAAGTCGCCCAAGCAATGCAGTACCAACTTTTTGCGCATTCAAACAAAACATTGGAGATACTCGACAGCACCGACATGCGTAGACTGATCCATCAATATCAGTGACCCGTTTGCAAACATCGACCATTTTTCTACCACTCAACCTGATATCGACTCAACCCGATTGCCTTGACCTTGTTGCAATGGTCTAATACCAAAGTGAATTTTAAACACTTGGTAATCAGATAATGCAACAAGAGCATCAACCTACGTTTTTCTTCTTCGACTACGAAACGTGGGGAACCAGCCCTGCTAAAGATCGTCCGTGTCAGTTTGCAGGCATTCGCACCGATATGGACTTCAATATTATCGGTGAACCACTGGTTATCTATTGCCAACCGCCCGCTGATTACCTGCCGTCCCCAGAAGCCGCGCTGATAACGGGCATTACCCCTCAAACAGCTGAAACTAAAGGGCTGAGTGAACCTGAATTCATTGCCAAGATTCACCAACAGTTAGCAACACCAAATACCACAAGCCTCGGCTACAACAGTATCCGCTTTGACGACGAAGTGACTCGTTACACCTGCTACCGCAACTTCATCGACCCTTATGCGTGGAGCTGGCAGAACGGCAACTCTCGCTGGGATTTGCTTGATGTGATGCGAGCGTGTTATGCCCTACGCCCTGAAGGTATTCAATGGCCTGAGAATGAAGAGGGATTTATTAGCTTTAAGCTTGAACACTTATCTAAAGCGAACGGCATCGAACACGAAAATGCGCATGATGCGATGGCAGACGTGATCGCAACAATCGAGATGGCAAAGAAAGTCAAAGCGGCTCAACCAAAGCTGTTCGATTACTTTTTAAGTATGCGCCACAAGCGTAAACTCAATGAACTTATCGATATCGTTAACATGACGCCCTTGATGCACGTATCAGGCATGTTAGGTAAAGAGTGTCATTACACTAGCTGGATCGTGCCTGTCGCTTGGCATCCAACTAATCAGAACGCGGTCATCTGCGTTGATTTGGCCAAAGACCCACAGGTGTTGCTCGATCTGGATACCGAACAACTCAACCAACGTCTTTACACTAAACATACGGACTTAGCGCCAGATGAGTTGCCAGTGCCAGTTAAACTGATTCATCTCAACAAATGCCCGATCCTTGCACCCGCGAAAACATTGACAGCAGATAACGCAGAAAAAATCGGTATCAACCGCGAAAAATGCCTAGAAAACCTTGCACTATTGCGACAGCACCCTGAAGTTCGAGAAAAGCTAATTGGTATTTACGCGATTGAACGAGAGTACGAAAAAAGCTCGGACGTAGACAACATGCTTTACGATGGTTTCTTCTCTCCTGCTGACAAAGCTGCGATGGATATTATTCGAGAAACCGATCCCAATCATCTCGCCGCACTCGATATTGCCTTCAGCGACCAACGCATTGTGCCGCTGCTATTCCGTTACCGCGCTAGAAACTATCCGTGGACATTGGATGAAGTAGAACAACAACGCTGGGCTTCACACTGCCGAGATTACTTCGAAAGTCGTATTGAAGAGTACATGCTAAATCTCGAAAATTTGGTTCACGAGCATGAAAGTGACCAAAAGAAAATTGCAATCTTAAAATCCATCTACCAATACGTGCAAAAGCGAGTATCCTAGTAGTCAAAAATTATAATAGTGACCAAGTCCTGCACCCTACAAGATCGCTCAATCACCAAAATAACCAATAGACGTTGGGATTGGGCGTAAATAAAAATTTATTGAGCCTTATACCCCAGTTTATGGCTCTTCAGTTGGACAATACTAGATTATGGCGAAAACTTTGCTTCATTTTGTTGTGTCTATGGGGCTGATCTTCTTGTGCCTAGTTGCCGGCATTAACATTCAGCACCTAATCGACATTTCTATCCCCGGTAGCATTATCGGAATGCTGATTTTATTTAGTCTGCTTGCCAGCGGGCTCGTACCTGCGCACTGGGTTCGTCCTGGCGCAACTGTGTTTATCCGTTATATGGTGTTACTGTTCGTACCCATCAGTGTGGGATTAATGGAACATTTCGATATGCTGATAGCCAATGCACTGCCGATTTTAGCGAGTGCTGTTGGTGGTACTTTTATCGTCTTGGTGCTGCTTGGCTTGATGCTAGACCGAATGCTTAAGGGAGGACAAAAGTAATGTGGTTACTTGTTACTATTGCGGTCTTCTTCTCAGCACGTTGGTTATGTCAAAAATTCAATAGCCCGTTAATGAACCCGCTGTTGGTCAGCCTTGCGGTATTGATCCCTTTACTCACGTATCTAAAAGTCCCATTTGAGACTTATTATGCAGACAACCATTGGATCAACTATCTGCTGCAACCCGCTGTTGTGGCCCTCGCCTACCCACTGTATGAACAATTACCTCAAATCCGAGCTAACTGGCGAATCATCATGCTTGCCTGTGGTGTCGGCAGTGTCATGTCGATGTTTACAGCCAGTATGATTGCCGTCTACCTAAAAGCGGATATCTCCTTGATTGCGAGCTTACTGGGTAAATCGGTAACCACACCAATCGCTATGGAGGTTTCTAGCCACTTAGGCGGTGAACCCGCAATTGCCGCTATCTTAGTGCTGATTGTTGGTTTGTTTGGCGCCATCATGGCCTACCCAATCTACAACCTGCTGAATATCACTCACCCGATAGCAAAAGGCTTGACGATGGGAACCGTCTCACACGCACTTGGCACTGCTACCTGCGCGGAGAAAGACCCGCGAGACGCTGCGTTTAGTTCTCTTGCCCTAGTCGTATGCGGAGTGATTACTTCGATACTAGCGCCTTCCTTCTTTACCCTAGCGGTTTGGTTGTCAGCTTAAGAGAAAAATCGATACTTTCTGGCAAGGTACAGATGCACAGCAACCAAATGACCGCTAGGATTTATGACGATGACGTCTCGTTTGCCCTAGGTCTGTTTCGTGCTACGACACACTTCATAAAATTTAATCGTGCAATCGTTATCATGTGTGAGCTCACTCTAATTATGTAACGACAAATGCCATTACAAGCAATATTGTGATTTAGATCTCTGAACATTTTTGAGTCTCACATAAAATGTAATACCAATATCAGAGTTTATTCTTCTCTTTTGACGACTAAGCTCAAAGATATCAATTACGCTGAAACAAGGATTCACTATGAGAAGCCGCATTGAACAAGCGCTGTCAGCAGCGCCAAAAAACGTAGCAGATTTCTTATCGCCTATTCTTCTCGCTGACGATTTTGACGCGACACTCACTGCCGAGCAGTTTGAACAGTTACTGACTATTTCCGGAATGGAAGATGCTGACCTACGCGTAGCACTGCTGCCATTCGCTGCGGCCTACTCTTATGCCCCCCTTTCAAACTTTTATGTTGGTGCTATTGTCCGTGGTCTTTCTGGTAAGCTTTACTTTGGCGCAAACGTTGAGTTTTCAGGCGTACAGTTAGGCCAAACGGTACACGCTGAGCAATCCGCAATTAGCCACGCATGGATGAAAGGTGAACAAGGTGTTGCTGATATCACCATCAACTTCAGCCCATGTGGCCATTGTCGCCAATTTATGAACGAACTTTCGACCGCAGATAAACTGAAAATTCAGTTACCAGAGCGCGAAAGTAAATCACTACAAGAATATCTCCCTGAATCGTTTGGCCCAGCAGACCTTGGTATCAAATCAGCACTGATGACCAACGTCGATCACGGCAAGAGATGTGATGAGCAAGATGAGCTGGTTCAGGCAGCGATTGACGCTCTCAACCGCAGCCATGCTCCATACACTCATAACTTGAGTGGTGTGGCGATCAAGATGAACAATGGCAAAGTTTACCAAGGGGCTTACGCTGAAAACGCGGCATTTAACCCTAGCCTACCACCACTTCAAGTTGCCCTAGTACAACTGTTACTGGACCGCCAAGATCTCGCAGAGATTGATTCGGCAGCACTAGTAGAAGCTGAAGGCGGTACAATTAGCCATCTGGCCAATACGCAATCCACTCTGGAAGCAATTAACCCTGATATTCCAATGAGTTATTTGGAACTTTAATGCATCTCGAAGGCGCTAATCTAGCGCCTTTTTTAATCCTGCTATTCGCTTCAAGCGCCATTGCGCTCTCGATTGTTTTCTCCATCAGCTATTGCTTATACACCCTCTTTTCGTCGCGAGTGGCTGTTGCGGTTCTTTACGACCATTTTACTACAACAAACCCTACGCAAACGTTTGCTTTTTGTTTCACAATCAGTATGATTGCCTCCATTCAGCTAATCCTCGTAGAGTTTAAGGTTAATTATGTTTGGTACAGCAACAGCAAAAAATGCAACCCGTGTGATGCTTCTTGGTTCAGGTGAACTCGGCAAAGAGGTCGCGATTGAATGTCAGCGACTAGGGCTTGAAGTGATTGCGTGTGATCGCTACGAAAATGCGCCTGCGATGCAAGTCGCTCACCGCAGCTATACATTAGACATGCTTGATGGTGATGCCCTTCAGGCAATTATCGATAAAGAACAACCTGACTACGTTGTACCTGAAATTGAAGCCATTGCGACTGACACTTTAGTCGCACTTGAAGCAAAAGGGCTTAATGTTGTCCCTAGCGCAAAGGCAACCAAGCTGACGATGAACCGTGAAGGTATCCGCCGTCTTGCAGCTGAAGAGCTACAACTGACCACTTCACCTTATCACTTCGCTGATACCTATCAAGAGTTTAAGTCAGCGGTTGATGCAGTAGGTATTCCGTGTGTTTGTAAGCCGGTAATGAGTTCTTCAGGCAAAGGCCAGAGCGTAATTAAAAGCGCCGACGATGTGGAAAAAGCTTGGAACTACGCTCAGGAAGGTGGTCGAACCGGAGCTGGACGCGTCATCGTAGAGGGCTTTATTGACTTTGACTACGAAATCACTCTATTAACCGTTCGCGCTGTCGATGGTACTCATTTCTGCGCTCCGATCGGTCACCGTCAGGAAGATGGAGACTACCGTGAATCTTGGCAGCCCCAAGTGATGTCAGATGCCGCACTTGAAGCCGCTCAAGATGCCGCGGGTAAAGTCGTCAACGCACTTGGTGGCTTTGGGATCTTTGGTGTCGAACTGTTTATCAAAGGTGATACAGTGATCTTTAATGAGGTCTCCCCTCGCCCACACGATACCGGCTTAGTGACTCTTATGTCACAAGATAGCTCTGAGTTTGCTCTACATGTTCGTGCATTTACAGGGTTGCCAATATCTGCCATTACTCAATATGGCCCAGCAGCTTCAGCGGTGATCTTAGGTCAAGGAACATCGACAAACATTCGTTTTGAAGGCGTTGCGGATGCTTTAGCGCAGCCTTTAACGCAAGTTCGTTTGTTTGGCAAACCAGACATCGATGGCCGTCGCCGTCTTGGTGTCGCGATCACTCGTCGCGAAGATATTGAAACTGCGATTAAAGACGCCGTAGAGAGTGCGAGCAAAGTAAACATACTTTACTAACACCGCATAACAGAAAAAGGCTTGGTTGAACCAAGCCTTTTTCATCTATTCACTTTCGATTAAATAGACTTCCTCGGCAAAACGAGTTAACCCCTTGTTGGCAATCTTAGGGTGTTCTTCGTCCGCTTCATCTCGGTAGAGTCGCGTTACTTTGAATTCAGAAAATAACGTACGAATCTCTTGTTCAGCAACCGAGAACGGAGGGCCAGCCATCTCATCCTGTCGATAATCAAGACTCACCAGTAAAATTCTGCCGCCAGGTTTGAGCAGCGACTTAATCCTTGCAACATATTCCACCCGCATCTCTTCTGGCAGCGCCACCAGTGAAGCGCGATCGTAGACGATATCGACAGGCTTAAGGGGAGCAGTAAAGAAGTCTCCGGTGTAAATGGACAACTCATCAAACTGGAACAGTTCGTGCTGACCGTTGATAGGCACTACCATCGGCGTATAGAAATGTTCAGCGAAGAAAGCTCGCACCGCAATATTGCTTAGCTCCACGCCCTGCACATCGGCATGTTTCGTCGCTAGCCACACCAAATCTTCGGACTTTCCGCATAAAGGTACTAGCACCGTATCCTCATGGTTTGGTTTCGTGTGCTGCCAATACTCAATAAGTAATGGGTTCACATCTTCAAGATGAAAACCAATCTGATTTGCGGCCCATTTGCCATGCCAAAACTCGGGATCTCTCATTGTCATTCTCTATTGCTTACTTACTAGCGCATAGCCTATCTGAAAGCATCAAGAAGTGGTATAGCCAAATGCGCTTAGCTGAAAAGTTCATTCAGATTAAGTTCATATGGTCTGTTTATACTTGGTTACATAGTTGCGCTGAACCTTTTAAAAACCGAGGCACTCTAAACAGTGACATAGGATATGAGATGCTGTTCAAACTTTTGTCATTATGGTTCAGCAAGCGATTGGAAACGCGAAATCTACCCCCATTACTATGTAGAGATGAGTGGACTTAGTGATTGAATCTTTTTCGACACCTTTTAGCTAAGCCGACACATCTAAGGAGAGTGAATGAGCCTATTTTTGCGAACGACGGCCCTGATGCTTTTAATGCTCAGCCGTGCCCCAGCATTTGCCGCTATTCCAACCGCACCAGCTAACGAGGAAAATCGTTCTACCAACCAGAACGAAGTGTGTTCTAAGGCATTTAGACATAACCTGAGTGGCCTTTACGGCATTCAGTCAATGTCAGCAACGCCACTTCAACCCTATTCAGATTTCGACGTGCTTTACAGCAAAGCCCATCAAGCTCAGGCTGAACTCGAAACTCTAGTTAAAAGCACCGCTCTATTAACGTCCACTGAATCTTATTTCGCGGGAGTAAAATCTGCGCAAAGAGCAAAAGAGAAGATCGCCTATGAGCTTGATGGACAGCCACAGCGCATTACCGACCTCGCACGTGCAACCATCGTCGCAGACGATATTGAAAGCCTTATGGCGGCTTATGAAGTACTGAATCGTGAAACGACCGTGGTTAAGGTGAAAAACCGTTTTAAGAAACCCGCGGCTTCGGGTTACCGAGACCTCAACCTTTTAGTCAAACTACCAAAAACGAACCTAATTGCAGAGGTGCAACTCCATCTTAAAGCTATCGCCGATGTAAAGAATGGTCCTGAGCATAAATTTTACGAACAAATCCAAAAGATAGAACGATTAGCGGCTGTTGAATCTCGCCAAATTAACGAAATTGAACAGGCACAAATTCGTACCATGCGCCACCAATCCAAAGAGCTCTACCAAAATGCGTGGCAACCCTACATCACGACTCATCTAAAAGCCGCTTAATAACGAAAAACTTGTCCCGTGTGGGGCAAGTTTTTTGCGTTATTTAGCAAAGCCTCATATTTTAAACTATATTGTTATCATAAACATAACAATAATAGGTGGAGGCTTAGTATGCGGTTTCCTGTCTGGCAATTCACTCTTGTTTTCAGCCTGTTTACCAGCATTCTTTCCTACGGTCATGATGGCTATGGCCCTTTACAAAGCTATACACAGTCTCCATTTCATACCAACAGCCTTTCGCCTCAGTTACGCTCTGGTTTCTCACTGCAAGACGATCAAAGCGAGATCTACACTTCCGGTACCATTTCCAGTATTTGGGCCGTTACCGCAAGCTACGAACTCGATTACTATCAAAATCAACTCGCGTTTGGTGCTAAGTGGCAACTCGATCCTCTCTGGCAACTCGACCTACATTACCGATGGAATTATGCTGGGAACAATCACCTTGACGGCCTAACCATCGCTTTTCATGACTGGTTTTCACTGGAACAGAACGGTAGAGAAGAGGTCAATAACAACCGCTTTGTTATCAACATGCCTGAGTATGGTATCGAACTGGAAGATTTTCGCGGCGAAACCCTCAGTCATGCAATCACTGGTTATTTGCAGTATCAGGTGTTTACCCAAGAGCATCACGGTTTATCGGTGGGAGCATCGCTTTATTACAACGATACCAAACACGGTATTTTTAGCTCTTCAGAGTTCGAACAAGCGATACAGGCCAACTACGGCTACCGAATAGATAAACACGCTTTAGACACCACGTTAGCACTAACATTTCGCAATACGCCGACTGTCTTTGCACAATTGCCCTATCGCAGTACCACTTGGTCAATGGGCGGCAGTTATCAGTATCAGATGTTTGAACACCATGCTTTTATCGGCCAAATTAGTGTCCATCAAGGGATCACTACAGACAATGGCGAGTTTTCAAAACCTTCAACCGAATTTACTATCGGCTATCGTTATACGCTAAAAAACACCGCAGTAGAGATCACTGCGGTAGAAAATATGTTTAACGCTGACAATAGCACTGACATCGCGTTTGGCGTTGCCTTCCGATATCGTTTCGGCGGGTAGGCCCGTTAGACGGCGAGAATACGGTTCACCGCCGCGGCAATTTCGGCATCAGAAGCTTGGCGCTGGAGAGAAAATGAAAGATATTGATCACCACGGACACTCAAAGAGCGATCCACTTCCGCTAAGCAATGCACTGTTGCACCTTCTAATACAAACGAAAGCTCAATCTCTTTGCTACTTATAAAGCCACTGTTACGAAACTCAATTTCCTGATAACAACCCGATTTTGAGCTAAAGTTACCGCCACGTAACAAGCCTTTTTCTACGTCTGCTTTTACCATTGCAAAACCCGCCTGCTCTATTGCAGAAAGGATCTTTGCCACCACAGGTAAAGGTCTGACTTCGACAAAATCCCTATCTTTTGGATCGATGGCAAAATCAATATCCAACGTGGTTTCTAGCCAAACGTGGCACTGATTTTTTAATGCATTGAGCGCCGTAATTGGCGTTTCTTCATCTAAACGCATTTCAAAAGGCACCTGCTTGTGCTCATTTGGCTGGATGACAAATGGTTGTACCGCTTGAAGTTTAGCTAAAATAAAGTCCTGATAACTGGTACTGTCTTCACTTTCGACCTTTACTTCCGTACACAATTTAAGATTAATGGCGTCAATTTGCTGCTCAACGTCTCCGCCTTTGATATGAACCGTACCTTTCAGTGTGTCACCTTGCATAACTGACATGCTTTCTAGCACTGTATCCACTTTGGCCGCGCCAATACCCAACGACGCTTTTAACTTTCCAAACATAGTAAATCCTTGTAATTTTGTTGCAGTTACTGATCTAACGCGCTCAATGACTTATATCAAGTCGTTTCTTCACTAACGGTGTAAGAAAACGTGCGCTCGAATTCAATTCATTGGCTTAAATTGGGGCGATACTTGCAATCTTGGCACAAATGTATAACCATTTGTATAGTCAATTATAAAGTTAAATATTATGAGTAATTCTCCCCTTTATCTCCAGATCAAACGGTATATTGTCGAGCAAATTGATCAAGGTTATTGGCCTGTCGGCCATCGTATTACCACCGAGCTTGAACTGACGAAACAGTTTGACGTCAGTCGTATGACGGTAAACAAAGCGATACGAGACCTTGTATCAGAAGGACGTTTAGTCAGACGCCCTCGCCTCGGTACGTTTGTTTGTGCCCCAGACGACAAAGCGGAATCACCATTACTCGATATTCGTAACATCGCTAAAGAAGTTGAACAGCGTGGTAGAGCATACAGCAGTAAAGTGGTTAAACAACTGGCATTAACCGCCGATGATGTGGTCGCCATGAAGCTAGGTGTCATGTTAGGTAGTGACGTTTTCTACAGTGAAATCATTCACTTTGAAGATAAATCCCCCATACAACTCGAGTTGCGCTGGGTGAACGCAAGTTATGCTCCCAACTATTTAGAACAAGACTTTACGCAGATCACGCCCAACCAATATTTATCAGAGAACTGTCCTCTCAGCGCAATAGAGCATACGGTTGAAGCTATCGTTGCTGACGAAAGCGTGCGTGCGGCGCTTCGCCTTGCGATGAATGAGCCTTGTCTGCTGCTTAACCGCAGAACATGGAGCCAAGAAAAGCTCGTCAGCACTGCATTACTCTATCATCCTGGCACGAGATACAAATTAAGCTCTAAAGTTCTCCTTCCTTAGAGCATTTCATACTTTTTGACTGATCACATTTTTGCAACATTGCACTTGATCATTTAGCAAACTTGAATCAGTATTTGTATATACATTTGATTATGGGTATTACTATGAAGTCCTCTGTTGATGAAATCATCTTAACCAACGCTAAAGTAGTCACTATGACTCAGGGGAGCCGTGGCTATGCCATTTCGCCTCTGAGCAATATTCATATCAAACAAGGTCAAATCCTATCGTTAAGCGAATCGGCTATCTCTTCTGAGATCAATACATTTGATTGTGAAGGGAAACTGGTCACGCCGGGATTTATCGACTGTCACACTCATCTTGTTTTTGCCGGTAGCCGTGCAGACGAGTTCGAACAGCGTCTCAAAGGCGTTCCATACCAAGAAATCGCTCAACAAGGTGGCGGTATTCTGTCTACTGTGCGTGCAACCCGCGCAGCCAGTGTTGATCAACTGACGGAACTGGCATTGCCTCGTTTAGACGGGCTGATTGCTAGCGGCGTGACGTCTGTCGAAGTGAAGTCAGGCTATGGATTGACGATAGAAGATGAAATCAAAATGTTGCGTGCTGCGCGTGCTCTCGAAGCTCACCGAAAAATTCGTGTTACGACCACATTACTTGCCGCACATGCCTTGCCGCCTGAATTTAGTGGACGTGCGGACGACTATATCGAGTTCGTCTGCCAAGAGATCATTCCTCAAGTAGCCGAAGAAAAGTTGGCGACGAGTGTAGACGTATTTTGTGAGTCCATTGGGTTCAACCTAAAGCAGACTGAACGCGTGTTTGTCACAGCCATTGAACATGGCCTAAAAATCAAAGGCCATACCGAACAGCTATCCAATCTTGGCGGTACAGAGTTAACTGCCAAGTATGGCGGCCTGTCTGCTGATCACATTGAATTTCTCGACTCGAAAGGTGTCGCCGCACTGGCACAATCAAACACGGTAGCCACCTTACTGCCGGGTGCTTTTTACTTCCTAAAAGAGACCCAACTACCGCCTATCGAGCTCCTTCGTCAACATAACGTGCCGATGGCGATTGCCACGGATTTGAATCCAGGTACGTCACCTTTTGCAGATTTGACTATGATGATGAATATGGGCTGTACACTATTTGGCCTAACACCAGAAGAAACCTTGCGTGGCGTCACTGCGAACGCTGCTCAAGCGCTGGGCTACGGTGAAAGCAGAGGTCAAGTTGCCCCAGGTTTTGATGCGGATTTGGCGATCTGGGATGTTGAACATCCTGCCGAGTTTAGCTATTTCCAAGGCGCTCCGAGATTGGCTGCGCGTCTTGTTGCCGGAGAGTTAGATCATGTCTAATCATGTCGTTACCAACCAAGATTTTCATTGGCAAGGCCGCCACGATGCGGAAGATGGCGCACTCGGTAAGCGTGTTCATCATGTGATTAAACAGCTTAGAGTTGATGAGCTCGAGCCGTATCACAATGCTGTAAGCTTGTTAGGCTTTTGTAGTGATGCTGGCGTCGCTCGCAACAAAGGGCGTATTGGCGCACGTAAAGCTCCAGATCTCATTCGTCGAGCCCTAGCAAATATGGCGTGGCACAAACAGAGTGCCTTAATCGACTTAGGCAATGTCATTTGTGATGACGACTTACTCGAGCATAGTCAGGCTCAATGTGCTGACATCATTGCCACGGCTTTAAAATCAACGCCTGTGATCACTTTAGGCGGGGGGCACGAAGTCGCTTGGGCTTCATTTCAGGGGCTGGCGAAGTACTTTGAATTTCTAAACCCAGCCAAACCACCAAAAATCGGCATCATCAACTTCGACGCTCACTTTGATCTTCGCGCTTTCGAGAGTGAACACGCGGAAGTTAAGCCGAGTTCAGGAACCCCGTTTAATCAAATCCAGCGCTACTGTGCGACTCACGATTGGCCGTTTCATTACGCATGTTTAGGTGTTAGCCGCGCGAGCAACACCGAAGCACTATTTAATCGAGCAGATGAGTTGGATGTGTGGTACGTCGAGGATAAAGATCTCGCTCATTTAAACCACGTCTATCACCTAACTCAGTTACAGCATTTTATCGATAAGTGTGACTGCATCTACCTGACCATAGATCTGGACGTCTTCCCTGCGGCGACGGCCCCTGGAGTGAGTGCGCCAGCAGCGCGTGGAGTCAGTATCGATATTCTCGCGCCATTTATTGAACGAATTCTGCATTACAAGCAAAAACTGGTCATAGCGGATATTGCCGAATACAACCCAACTTATGATGTCGACAGCCAGACAGCACGTCTAGCGGCTCGACTCTGCTGGGACATAGCAAACGCTTTTTCCGAAAAATAATAATCCATCAGGCAGAGGCTAGTGTTAACGGTGCATAAGCGCCCTAGCCCCCTTTTTGCCTGAACAACGTGAACCACAAGGAGTCTTACCATGACGGAACGCCAAGTAGAAGATAAGCGTCTCGATACGAATAGAACCATTCGCGCGCCACACGGCACGACATTGAGAGCAAAATCTTGGCTAACAGAAGCCCCGCTTCGCATGCTGATGAACAACTTAGATCCAGACGTTGCCGAGCATCCGCATTCTTTAGTCGTGTATGGTGGTATCGGTCGCGCTGCGCGCAACTGGGAGTGTTACGATAAAATCGTTGAAGTGCTTGAGCGCCTAGAGGAAGACCAAACTCTTGTCGTTCAGTCAGGCAAACCTGTCGGCGTGTTCCCGACGCATAAAAATGCACCGCGCGTGTTAATCGCAAACTCAAACTTAGTGCCTCATTGGGCGAACTGGGAGCATTTTAACGAGCTAGATAAACAAGGTCTGATGATGTACGGTCAGATGACCGCTGGCAGTTGGATCTACATCGGTTCACAAGGTATTGTTCAAGGTACTTATGAGACTTTTGTCGCCGTTGCGAAAAAACACTTTGACGGTAACGCAAACGGTCGCTGGGTTCTGACTGGTGGTCTTGGCGGTATGGGTGGTGCTCAACCTCTAGCTGCGACTATGGCAGGTTTCTCAATGATTGCCGTGGAATGTGACGAGTCACGTATCGACTACCGTCTCCGTACTGGTTACGTTGATAAAAAGGCAACAAGTCTCGATGAAGCGCTTGCTATCATCTATGAGTCGGATACCCCTGTATCAGTCGGTCTACTAGGCAACGCTGCCGACATCTTCCCTGAGTTGGTTGAACGTAACATCACACCAGATGTTGTTACTGACCAAACCTCTGCTCACGATCCGTTGAATGGCTACTTGCCGATTGGTTGGTCGATGGAACATGCCGCTGTTATGCGTCTAAAAGATGAAGCCGCCGTGGTCAACGCAGCCAAAGAATCAATGGCGATTCAAGTTAAAGCGATGTTGACGCTTCAAGAACGCGGCGCCGCAACACTCGACTACGGGAACAATATCCGCCAAATGGCATTGGAAAAAGGTGTAGAGAATGCCTTTGATTTCCCTGGTTTCGTACCGGCATATATTCGCCCTCTATTCTGTGAAGGTATTGGTCCTTTCCGTTGGGCAGCGCTTTCTGGTGATCCAGACGATATCTACAAAACAGATCAAAAAGTAAAAGAGTTGATCCCAGATAATCCTCATCTTCACAACTGGCTCGATATGGCGAGAGAGCGTATTCAGTTCCAAGGTCTCCCGGCACGAATTTGTTGGGTAGGTCTGAAAGATCGTGAGCGTCTAGGTCAAGCATTCAATGAAATGGTTAAGAATGGCGAACTTAAAGCCCCTATCGTCATTGGCCGCGACCATCTAGACTCTGGTTCAGTAGCGAGTCCGAACCGTGAAACAGAAGGCATGATGGACGGTTCAGACGCGGTGTCGGATTGGCCACTGCTCAACGCTCTGCTAAACACTGCTGGGGGAGCCACTTGGGTTTCACTTCATCACGGTGGTGGAGTTGGTATGGGCTTCTCTCAACACTCAGGCATGGTGATCTGTTGTGACGGCAGTCAGGACGCATCAGAGCGTATCGCACGCGTATTGCACAACGACCCTGCAACGGGCGTAATGCGCCATGCAGACGCGGGTTACGAGATTGCAAAACAATGTGCCGCCGATCAAGGGCTTGATTTGCCAATGCTTAACGAAGAACTAAAGAAGCTTAAATAAGGATGATGAAGATGTTGAATCTAACGCTTAAGCCGGGACAACTTAGCCTTTCAGTGCTGCGTAAAATCAGTCGCTCACCAATCAATCTGACTCTTGACCCAGAGGCAATCCCTGCCATAGACGAGAGTACCAAAGTGGTAGAACAGGTGATTGCGGAAGATCGCACTGTTTACGGTATCAATACAGGTTTTGGCCTACTGGCGAACACACGCATCGCTCCGGAAGACTTGGAAACACTGCAAAAAAGTATTGTGCTTTCACATGCCGCTGGCATCGGTGAGTTTATGTCTGACGAAACCGTTCGCTTGATGATGGTTCTTAAGATCAACAGCCTTTCACGTGGTTACTCGGGTATCCGCCTAAAAGTCATTCAGGCATTGATTGATTTGGTCAACTCTCAAGTCTATCCATGTGTACCGCAAAAAGGCTCGGTTGGTGCTTCTGGTGACCTTGCTCCCCTTGCGCACATGAGTACTGTCTTGTTAGGTGAAGGGCAAGCTCGTCACAACGGCAAGCTCATCTCTGGTATCGAAGCATTGAAAATTGCAGGTCTAGAGCCGATTACTCTTGCACCGAAAGAAGGTCTTGCCCTGCTCAACGGCACTCAGGCATCAACAGCCTTTGCTCTTGAAGGCCTGTTTGCGGCAGAAGACCTTTTCGCCTCAGCCACTGTGTGCGGGGCTATGTCTGTTGAAGCGGCACTCGGAAGTCGTCGTCCATTTGATCCACGAATCCACCGCGTACGTGGTCATCGTGGCCAGATGGATGCAGCAATGGCATACCGCCATCTGCTTGACAACACGAGTGAGATAGGTGAATCGCATACTTGCTGCGAAAAGGTACAAGATCCCTACTCATTACGTTGTCAGCCACAAGTTATGGGCGCATGTTTACAGCAGATCCGTAATTCAGCAGATATTCTTCAGACTGAGGCGAACTCTGTATCGGATAACCCGTTGGTATTCGCAGATGATGGTGACATTATCTCGGGTGGTAACTTCCACGCAGAACCTGTCGCGATGGCAGCCGATAACCTCGCTCTAGCGATTGCAGAGATCGGCAGCCTATCTGAGCGTCGCATGGCGCTGCTCATCGACAGCGCTTTGAGTAAACTGCCACCATTCCTTGTTGACAATGGCGGGGTTAACTCTGGTTTTATGATTGCTCAAGTCACTTCTGCGGCGCTTGCAAGCGAAAACAAAACCTTGGCTCACCCTGCTTCAGTAGACAGTTTGCCGACATCAGCCAACCAAGAAGACCATGTTTCTATGGCGACATTTGCTGGTCGTCGCCTACGTGATATGGCCGAAAATACACGTGGCATCTTAGCGGTTGAATACTTATCAGCTGCGCAAGGATTAGACTTCCGCGCACCAAACAAGTCATCAGCGAGAATTGAGGAGGCGAAACAGATACTACGTGAGAAAGTTAGCTTCTATGATAAAGATCGCTACTTCGCTCCAGATATTGAAGCGGCAAACTCACTGCTTATGATGGCGGTTCACAATCACCTAATGCCAGAAGCGATTCTACCAAGTATTGCGTAAGGACTAAGGGTTAAAAACAAAGCCCCTACTTGTATAAGTAGGGGCTTTATCGTTTTTAGGGCACACAAACCTTTATATCCAACGCCTTACTCGTTGCTTGTAGTCCAGATACTGTGAACCAAACAGTGCTTCTAGCGCTCTCTCTTCGGGCAAGATTTGAAAGCGATTCATGTACACAATAAAGCCGAAGCTAAACACGATCGCTAGCAGATTTTGTTGCCAATATGCATAACCAAACAGCAGTACAAACAACCCTAAATACATTGGGTTGCGCGTGTAAGAATAAATACCAGAGTCCACAACCGTCGATGCATCGTCGACCTTTATCGGGCTTACGGTTGTCTGAGCACGGCGAAACTCGTAAATTCCCGCTAAACCAACAAACCCAGCCACAACAAAGCAGAGAGCAAACAGCAAGCCAGCGAGTGGAAGGTTTACCTGAAAAGTGAGAAATTCATGACTCAACTGGTTACTCGCGACAATAAACAGTACAAACAGTGCGACAGGTGGAATTTTACGTTCCAATTTGTCCATGGAATCTCCCTAGAGATAAGATCGTATAGAATAAAAATAGCTCAGCGTTTGACGCTGAGCTATTCGATTTAAACAATCTGCAACAGAGCTTGCAAAGGATGCTGCGTTTTGACCTGTTCAAATCGCTTAACCTGACTGCGGCATGAGTAACCCGTGATCAGACAGCGATCTTTTGGCAAATCCTGCAAACGGGGTTTCCAACTTAAGCCATAGATATCTTTCGACATTTGCAGCTTGTCGACCTCATGGCCGAACGTACCAGCCATACCACAACATCCCACCGCCACAGTGTTTAACTTGGCGCCGAAGTGAGCAAAAATCGCTCCCCACTCTTTTTCAGCGTTAGGCATTTTTGTCTTTTCAGTACAATGAGCAAACAGATACCACGGTTGCTCTTCACTCGCCGGACGTTGTTCAAATTCAACCAGTTTTGGTTCTAACCATTCGTGAACCGTCAGTACTTGGAAATCACCTCGCTGATCACCCAACACCTCCTGATATTCATCTCGATAGCAAAGAACTAACGCCGGATCGACACCCACGAGTGGTACGCCAACATCCGCCACTTGCTGAAGAAACGCTGCGGTATTCGAAGCACTCTGCGCGAAACGTTTAAGGAAACCTTTAACGTGCTGTGCTTTACCATTTGGTTTAAACGGCAATAGCACTGGTGTCTTGCCAAGTTTCGCGACCAATGAAGCAAAATCTTCGACCACTTGCGCGTCGTAATAACTGGTAAATGGGTCTTGAACGATAACAACGTGGTTTGCTTTGTCCTCTTTGGACATCGCGGCAAGTTGTTGAAGGTCAAAAGCTTTGAGTGCCGATGTGCGCTGAGCCAAAGTAGGAACAGACAAGAGCGGCGAATCAACATAGCCTACTGATTTAGCGGTTAAGTCTTGAACCCACTGCTGTTTCAGCGCGCCATTGACCAGCTTTGGCGCTTTAGCCAAAACGGGCAACATGGTTTCGATGTTCGCAACTAGATAATCCTTCACTGGACGCTGGTAACGAGAGTAGTAAATATTTAGGAAGCGTGAGCGGAAGCTAGGTACATCAACCTTGATTGGGCATTGGCTGGCACACGCTTTACACGCGAGACATCCATTCATCGCTTCATAAACTTCATGAGAGAAATCATACTCATGACGCTTATTGAGGGTGTTGCGCACCCTTTCAATCATCGTCTTGATGGTTGCGTTATCTTCTAGGGTCTGCTTTTCGAGATCAAGAATATCAACCCCTTGCTCTGTTAGCTGTCGCAACCACTCTCGCACCATTCCCGCACGACCTTTAGGTGAATGGCGACGATCCGCGGTCACTTTCATAGAAGGACACATCGGCGATGAGGTATCGTAATTGAAGCATAACCCGTTCCCGTTACATTCCATCGCTTGTTTGAAGCTATCTCGTACCTCTACGTCGATCTGGCGATCGAAGTAACCACGCTTAACATCCGTCACCTTAACCAGCTCTTCATTGCTGTCAATCGGCGTACAGATTTTGCCCGGGTTCATCTTATTGTGTGGGTCACAAGCCGCTTTGACACGGCGCAGCTCAGCAAACAATTCTTCGCCGAAGAATTCTGGTCCGTATTCAGAGCGATAGCCTTTACCGTGCTCACCCCACATCAAACCACCATACTTAGCCACCAGCTTGACGACTTCGTCAGAGACTTGATGCATCAATGCTTCTTGCTTCGGATCGCACAAATCCAGCGCGGGTCGAACGTGCAACACACCAGCGTCAACGTGACCAAACATGCCGTAATTCAGCGACTTGGCATCGAGCAATTCGCGAAACTCACCGATAAAGTCCGCAAGATTTTCTGGTGGCACACAGGTATCTTCAGCAAAGGCGACTGGTTTTGCTCTTCCTTTCGCCGCACCAAGTAGGCCAACCGCTTTTTTACGCATGTTGTAGATACGGCCAATACTCGCCACATCATCACACACTTGATAGCCAATAATGCCCGCTTCTTCATTCGCAAGCATGTCATCGAGTCGTTGACATAAGGCCTTCACCTGTTGCTCAACTTCCTCAACATCTTGCCCTGCGAACTCAACCATGTTGATGCCCTGCATGTCTTTGCCAGGAACATCCGTCAATAGATCACTAACGGTATGCCAAACAATATCTTGTTTAGCCAGATTAAGAACTCGCGAGTCAACCGTTTCGACCGAAAGCGCCTTGGCTTCCACCATAAACGGTGCGTTACGTAACGCGGAATCAAAACTGCTGTACTTGATGTTAACTAGAGTGCGTGCTTTAGGAATTGGCGTTAAATTCAGCTTCGCTTCAGTGATGAAGGCTAATGAACCTTCTGCACCACATAACACTCGTGTAAAGTTGAATTGATCCGTCTCGGTATCTAATGCATTTTTCAGGTCATAACCTGTTAGAAAACGGTTGAGTGGTGGAAACTTCTCTTCGATCTGTTGGCGTTTTTCACGACAAATTCGCTCCGTCGTGTTGTAAGCCTCATAGGCATACTCACCTTCTGTAGGCATGCCATGTGACAGATCCGACTCCAAACATGAACCGTCTGCAAATACGGCTTGCACAGACAACACATGATCAGACGTTTTGCCGTATTTAAGAGAACCCTGGCCTGAAGCGTCGGTGTTAATCATACCGCCTAGTGTGGCTCGGTTACTGGTTGATAAGTCTGGAGAGAAAAAGTATCCATAAGGGCGTACCGCATCATTGAGTTGGTCTTTAACAACACCTGTTTGTACGCGAACCCAGCCTTCCGCTTCGTTAATCTCCAGTACCTTATTCATATGGCGAGACAAATCCACCACAATCCCCTTCGTCAAGGATTGACCATTGGTGCCTGTGCCACCACCACGCGGAGAAAAGGTGACTCGTTCATATTGAGACTGAATGGCTAACTTACCAATTAACGCAACGTCTTGAGTTGTTTTAGGATGAACAACTGCCTGAGGTAACTGCTGATAAACACTGTTATCGGTAGACACGGCTAATCGACTTGAATACTGACTTTCAATATCGCCACTAAAACCGTTCGCTTTGAGTTGTTCGAGAAAGGTGAGTACGATCGGATCCACATCCGATTGAGAATCTAATCTTGGTAACATTTGCTTCCTGCCCCCTACGACGCCGATCCTATCAGCACTGGGTTCGCTAAAGTGTAAAAAACTATTATTTGAATCAGGTCACTTTACAACATTTAAAAGAGTGATCAAAACAGAAATGCAGTGTCAGAATGGAAGTTATCGCATTTTTTTCCCACACTTATAAATAATTGATCCAATTTAAAGTGTTTCTATGAGCGAATCATCCATGAAAAAAAATAAAATCGTCACCACCGAAGACATTCTATTAAAGTTATGTCAGTCCGTTTCAGGTGTTCTAACTTCTGCAACGAGCTCAAATGTTACCTACTCTGCAATGGTGCAGAAAATTACCAAGACCAGCCTTAAACCTGACTTTGGCTGTTTTGTACTGTTTGACGGAGGGTTCTCAGGGTTAGTCGTGATTAACTTCACTGCAAAAGCGGCACTCGAAGTCTACACAAACTATATGCGAAACATGGGAATGCCCGACGAAGAACTTGCTGTGCTGCATACCTCAGATGAAGTGGCAGATGTTCTGGGTGAATTGATGAACCAATTGGTTGGTCACTTTACCAACCAAGTACGCAAAGACCTGCAAACACACATTACTCAAAACCAGCCAAAGATGCTCTCTTTAAACAAGCAAGTGAATTTGTCTGTCGATACCAATCTCGATCGCCCACAAGCACGCCGTGTTACCTTCTCAACTGAGCAGGGCAACATTTTTTACTTAGAGCTAGCAATGGACAAAACTGAGTTCATTCAACTTGAAGAATTTGACGTCGCTGAGGATGAATGTCCAGATACGATCCTAGAACAAACACAGCTTAAGATGAAAGCGAGTCAAGAGAGCAAAGCGGCTTCTAATCAATCAAGCAATGCGAATGACTTACTCGATGAACTAGGAATCTAACTTCACGACGTCACTCTGACCCAACTCAACCACGCCCCGAATACCGGTGGCGTGGTTGCACATCCCCCACCCCACAACGTTTATAACTACAACGTATTTCCGTTTTTACTCAGAAAACGTTAAAATGTTCGACTTTTCTAAATGAGTGAAACGTAAAGCGGTCGATGGATAAACAAAAAGCCCTCAAAAAAATTGCCAAATGTTTAGAGCTTGGTAACTCTGCCAACGTCAACGAAGCAGCCAATGCGATCAAAATGGCTCATCGTCTGATGCTCAAATATGGCCTCGATAAAGACGATATCGAGTTTATCAAAATGGGCAAAACACAATCGACCCACTTACTACCAGCCAGTGTCGCTTCAAACTTGTTACGCATCATTCGTGGCATCAACACTAAGTTTGGTGTCGAAGCAGTGCTACTTAACCATAAAGGCCTCAAACGTGTAGAGTTTATCGGTGAAGCTGACCGCGCTATCTTTGCAGCCTTCGCGTTCGATATTATTTATCGAGAGATGAACGAACAAACTGGCCGCTTCCGTAATGGTTTTGCAGGAACAGGGACACCCGCCAGTGAAGTCACTCGCCGAGTTAACTCATTCTTATCAGGCTGGGTGGAAGGTGCGCTGGAAAAACTTCCAATCATTAGCCCAGATGAAGAGTCTGCAAAAAAGATCGATGACTATATTGATAAAGAGTTTAAGAACATCGATCGAGAGACCTTTAAGCAGCAACTTAGGGAAGCGATGAAAAATCTTACTGAAGATTACGAAGTCGGTCTTAAGAAAGGTCGCACTGTGTCAGTCAATCGTCCAATCAACGGGGCCCAAGCGCCGAAAATGCTCAGATAGTGTAATTTTCGTTCAGCTATCGTTAATCTTCGGTCAATTAATCTTGATATAAATTGACATAATAAATGGCATCAGGTTTATTCACTGTCATCCAAAAAACAGACATAAGTCTGGTTCAAAATATAATGATACACGGAGATGTTATCGTGAAAAAAATCACGCTTGCTCTAGCAGTAGCTATCGCTCTTTCTGGCTGTCAGGCAACTCAACGCCAAAATGCCACTACCGGTGAATCAGAGACTAACTCTGCGACCAAAGGGGCATTGATTGGTGCCATCGCAGGCGCAGCAGTTGGTCTAGCGACCGGCGATGATGCAAAAGAACGTCGTAAACATGCGCTCATTGGCGCTGCGGGTGGTGCAGCAGTGGGTGGTGGTGTGGGCTACTACTTCGACCAGCAAGAAGCCGCACTACGCAAACAGCTTCTCAATTCTGGCGTTCAAGTTGAACGTGTTGGTGAGAACCAACTTCTGCTTCGCCTTGAAAACGGCATCGGCTTCCAGTCGAGCTCTTACCAACTAGACCCAAGCATCCACAACACGCTACGCGGCGTTGCACAAATTCTTGTTGAATACCCAGATACAAGCTTAGTCATTGACGGCCATACAGACAGCACAGGTAGTGACACCACAAACCAAGTTCTATCTGAACGTCGCGCTGAATCTGTTCGCTCTTACCTAGTATCTCAAGGTGTTGCTGCCGGTCGTGCAGTCGCACGTGGTAATGGTGAGCGCTACCCTCTGTGTTCAAATAGCACCGCGGAAGGCCGAGCTTGTAACCGCCGTGTAGAAATCCAGATCCTACCTCTTAAGTAATCTGCATTTCTCAACGTGACCATTTCTATTGGCTTCTCCGGAAGCCAATTTTATATCCATCACCTCAAATATGTTCAATTGTTATCAATTTTTACCGAGTAATTGATATACTTAGCAAATACTGCCCGCTTGCCAATCATGTCCAGAGGTTAATTTGCGCATCCTTCCCCTTCTACTGCTAGCGTTGTCCGCCTTTAGCTATGCCCAAACGGTAGAAGAGCTGATCAAAAGTGCCCAAAACAACAATGTCCACGCTCAGCTTGAGCTGGCTGAGATGTATAGCCAAGGCAATGGTATCGAACGCTCAGACTCAGAGGCATTTTATTGGTATCAGCAAGCGGCCGAAAGTGGCAACTCATCTGCGGCGATTTATCTAGGGCGTGCTTACCTCAACGGTGTTGGAACGAGCCCCGATGTTGAAAAAGCGATTTTTTGGTTAAACAAAGCCGCGTTTGAGGGAGATCCCCAAGCGCCTCGTCTTATCGGTGAGCTATACGAAAACTTGCAGCAGCCACCCAATAATTTGGACCTTGCTGAGATCTGGTATCTCGAAGCGGCGAAGAACGATCCCAACGCAGAAAACGCCTATGCTCGTATTTTAGAAGAGCAATTTAATGCCCGAAGAGCGAAACAAGTCGCCGCTATTGATCAGCTTGAAGTGGCATTTGATCACCAAGAAATCGAATTGAGTCCAACAGCAAAGTCTGTATCGCAAAGCCAACAGGCGGCAAACAGTCTGGTATATGCTCTATCCGCATTGCTATTGGTGAGTCTCACTCTTGTCGGCTGGTTATTGCGAAAGAACCAAACGCTCCAAAAAACCGCCAATACCACCGAGTCAGACACGCAACGACAGCAGATCAAACTTGAACGAGAACTCAAGCGCAAGGAAGATATTCTCAAGCAGCAAAAACGACAAATGGAGGTCATGTATCGCCATATCAAAAAGCAGCAAGAAAATACCAAGCCGGTAGTCACAGAGAGTCACAGTGAGAAGCCCCTAACGCTAGCGTGTGCCCTTTTTGGCTTTAACCCAGGCAAGATACCCGCCGAAAAAGAGATCAAATTAAGATACAAGCAACTGTGTAAAATCTACCACCCAGATCTCAAAGGCAGTGAAGAAGAAATGAAGCGTTTGAATCAAGCGTTGAAAATAATTCTTTCAAGTGTTAATAAATAGTTACATTTAAATTTATAAATATTTCACTTACCTTTTCAGCGTTTAAAACACAAGGCTGCGCAATCGATCACCTTCCCAATACACGTAACAAATGCTTAACTAAACCACGTAGTTTGTGTCATACTCCAGCGCGAAAATAGCACCTAAAAAATTAAGGTGGGGAGAGTATATGTTTACTATTGAAGGCGTGTGCGACTGGTGTAAGAAACCAAACATGCTAACCAAACATGATTACGTTGACGGAAAATGTCACCATTCATGTAGAGAGTGCAATGGCCTAGCGACTTTTGATGTTCGTCAGTTTAACATTGAAGAGTTACAACATAGAGAGCGACAACTTAGCGCTCTACGCTAATCAGCATTGTGTCTCCAGCGATGTAAATAAGCCACCGAATGACGGTGGCTTTTGTATTTTTAGTCTCTCAGTCACTGACGGCTAATCTGCATCCGGTTGTGACTCAGGAGCAGCTTGTTCAAACGCCGCAAGCTTATTAAGTGACGCCGTCACTTGAGTGATGTTCGGATACGCAGAGAGATCAACCTTAAACCGCTTGGCATTGTAAACCTGTGGAACGAGACAGACATCAACCAAGCTAACATCGTCTCCGACACAGTAGCGCCCCCGTGTCAGTTTTAGCCTCTGCTCTAGAGCATCAAACCCTTTCATTATCCAATGGGCATACCATGATGATTTCTCTTCGTCCGTGACGTTGAGTGTTTGAGAAAGATACTGTAAAACGCGCAAGTTATTGAGCGGATGAACATCAATCGCAATATCATGAGCCATCGCCTTAACCTGATAACGTAATGCTCGGTCAGTTGGCGTCAACAACACTTCCGGATAGGTCTCATCGAGATAGTCGATAATCGCTAAGGACTGATTAAGCCGCATCTCACCATCGATCAAAACGGGTACCAATTGATTGGGGTTGAGACGCTTAAAATCGGTCGAGTGCTGTTCTCCACCATTTTTAATCAAATGAATGGATCGCTGCTGATAGTCGAGCCCCTTAAGATTGAGGGCAATTCGGACTCGATAAGCCGCAGATGAGCGCCAGTAACCATATAAAATACGATCACCCATACTTAACCACTTGTTGGTCAATTGCACCAAAAATCGAGTGCCCATCGTTATCAAGCATTTCTATTTTGATCCGGTCACCAAACTGCATGAACCCAGTAGAAGGTGAACCATCACGAATCGTCTCTATCATTCGCACTTCTGCAATGCACGAGTAACCCACGCCACCTTCGGCAATCGCGGTACCATGTTCTGTCCCCTGTTTGTTTGACACCGTGCCCGAACCGATAATCGCACCGGCAGACAGTGGACGACTCATAGCAGCATGCGCAATGAGTTGTGGAAACTCAAATGTCATATCCACACCGGCGTTAGGGCATCCAAACGGCTCATTGTTGTAAAAACTTAATAGCGGCAGATTGACCTTGCCACCATCCCAGTCACTGCCCAATTCATCAGGAGTGACCGCAACCGGAGAAAAAACAGACGAAGGTTTAGATTGGAAGAAACCAAATCCTTTTGCTAACTCGTTTGGAATCAAACCGCGTAATGAAACATCATTGACGAGCATGACAAGTTTGATTGACTGAGCAGCCTCTTCAACACTGACGCCCATTGGTACATCACCGGTGATAACGGCAACCTCACCTTCAAAATCGATGCCCCATGCTTCATCAACGACCGGAATGTCATCACACGGGCCAATAAAGGCATCCGACCCACCCTGATACATTAGAGGATCGGTCCAGAAACTTGGCGGCATTTCCGCGCCACGCGCCTTACGCACCAATTCAACATGATTGACATAGGCTGATCCATCTGCCCACTGGTAGGCTCTTGGTAACGGTGATTCGCACTGCAGAGTCGAGAAAACCATTTCGTTGGTCAATTCGCCGTTATTCAATGCGATGTACATTTCATTTAACTGTGGCTCAACACGCTGCCAGTCATCCAGTGCTTGCTGCATTGTCTGTGCGATTTCTGGCACCGCGACACAATGAGTGAGTGATTTGTTCACAACAACCAATAAGCCATCTCGGCTGCCATTTTTTAGGCTTGCTAACTTCATTCTATTTGCCCTTATTTTTGTTCTTTCCAGCTATCGATATACTGCTCATTTTCAACCTGACGTGCGTGCTCACTAATTTCGAGTGCATGACGGGTATCGATCATCACTGCCACTTCATCGGTGAATTTCTTCTTATACTCCTGCCCTGCTTTAAAGGCCTTGGGATGTGGGCCGTGAGCAAATCCAGCGGGATGAAAGGTCACCATTCCCGCCTCAATGTTGTCGCGACTAAAGAAATCCCCTGCGTGGTAGAATAGCACTTCATCGTAATCATCATTGTTGTGGTAAAACGGCACCTTTAACGCCCCAGGATCACTTTCAATAGGCCTTGGCACAAATGTGCAAATAACAAATCCTTGCCCCACAAATGTCGTATGCGCTGACGGCGGCAAATGATAACGGTGCGACATAAGTGGCCTGATATCACGCCAGTTAACTCGTACCACAGAAAGGTCACCATGCCAGCCTATCGCATCTAGCGGATTAAACGGATAAGTGACGACGCTCACCTGCTCATGACGTTTAATGTAAACTTGTGTCGACTGTTCTGAATACTGATCTTTAAATGCCTGATCAATTTTCGGAACGTCGAGCACCGCTGGGTCAAAAACAGCGTGATTACCAACCATGCCTTTTTCCGGCAAGGTATAAGCGGCATCCGTGTTTTCAATCATCAGGATGAACATCGGCTCATGGGGTTCAAGCCGCCAAGTGGTTGAGCGAGGGATCATCACGTAATCCCCTTCAACCACCTCAAGGTGTCCATAGTCACAAAACAGATCGGCTTTGCCCTGATGAATGAATAAGAGTTCATCGCCGTCTGCGTTGCGTGCTAGGTGATCCATCGCACTATCGAGCTTCCAGATACGAACTTTACAGTTAGCGTTATGCAGAAGGTAAGGTACCGACCATGGAGAGTTCTGAATCGAGGCTTCCACTTGGTTGAAATTGAACGCACGAGGTTTTAGCTCACCCTGCCAATCACTCCAACCTGTAGGGGCATGCTGGTGATGGAAGTGAGCGGCAGGGCCAAAGAAACCACTGCGCCCCGCTTCGCGTTCATAAATCGCTTGTTCCGGGAAGTCAGCGTGTGCCTGCTTGGAGCACACTCCCTCCCGATGCGGGAATGTTATCCATTTATGCATCGTTTAGTACTCCACGACGAATTTGATCTTCTTCAATCGATTCAAACAAGGCTTTGAAGTTACCTTCGCCAAAGCCCTCATTACCTTTACGCTGAATAATTTCAAAGAACACCGGACCAATAACCGTCTGGGTAAATATTTGAAGTAAAATACCATCCTTCATTGGCGCACCATCGATAAGGATCCGCAGATCACGTAACTTATCGACGTCTTCACTGTGACCTTCCACACGTCCATCGATCTTTTCATAGTAGGTGTCAGGTGTCGGCATAAACTCCATGCCACGGTCACGAAGTGTCTGTACCGTTTGATAGATGTTATCCGTCGTTAGGGCGATATGTTGAATACCTTCACCGTTGTATTCACGGATAAACTCTTCTATTTGTGATTTGTCGTCAGAAGATTCGTTGATTGGAATACGGATCTTGCCACAAGGCGCGGTCATCGCACGGCTGACAAGGCCAGTCAGCTTGCCTTCGATATCAAAGTAGCGGATTTCTCTGAAGTTACCGATACGCTCGTAAAATCCAGACCACAGATCCATATTGCCTTGCTTAACATTATGGGTTAAGTGGTCAATCTCGTACAAGCCGACATCCATCTTTTCTAAACGTTGCTTGGCATCGTCATAAAAGCGGAAATCGACTTCGTAAATATTGCCATCTTGGTAGCGATCAACAAAGTAAAGCAGACTCTCACCGATACCATAGATCGCTGGAATACTGAGTTCCATTGGACCTATCTCAGTGATGTACTCTTTCGCACCATTGTCTAGTGCTTGTCTCATCGCAACCGAAGAGTCTTTCACTCGGAAGGCCATGCCACAAACTGAAGGACCATGTACCTTAGCAAATGCATGAGCCTGACTGTGTGGCTGAGCATTTACGATAAAGTTCACGTCACCTTGACGGTAGAGCCAAGCCTCTTTAGAACGGTGTTTTGCGACTTCTGCAAACCCAAGTGAGTTAAACAACTGCTTTAGGTCTTGAATACCCTTCTCATCTGCCGCTGTGTATTCGACAAACTCAAAACCATCAGTGCCTAATGGGTTGTACGCTTCGTTCATTTGATGTCCCTCGTGTATTAGTAACTACCATGTATCTATCAATAACTTGGCTTATCACGAGCAAAAAATGAATCTTTACGCGCAATTTCAAGGTTACGCAAATGTAATCAAAAACTGTAAACGGCGAATTTAAAAACCCATTTTAGCCATTAAAAACAACAACTTAAAACAAAACCGCGCAGTAACATTTATTTTACATTTCAAGCATCAACGACCGTGAATGAGGAATTTTTCAACTTTGCCTACATCGAGTTCTGAACCTAAGAGTGCGTGCCATTAGTGTTTGATAAAACGAGTAAATAGTCACCTGAACATGTATAAGCCCAACAGATACCTGACGATAAAAAGCCTGTCAGAGTCACCGATAGATTGACGTAGCGCAGTTTGCGACTCGGCTGAGCAAGATATGGTAATCCCCTCTGTTCCTAACGAGGTATAACAATGACTCAAATTAATCGTGAACGTCTGGTCGAACACTTTATTCAACTTGTCAAAATTGACAGTGAATCTCGCAACGAAAAGCAAATTGCTGAAACGCTAGCAGAGCAGCTCGGGGAGCTTGGCTTTACCGTACATAAGTTAGCTGTCCCACAAGATGTCTCCAATGGCTTTAACGTCTACGCTCGCTTGGAAGGTGAACTTGCCGACAGCATCGTACTGAGTTGTCACATGGATACCGTAACCCCAGGAATTGGTATTGAGCCTATCATCGAAAATGGCATTATCCGCTCTAAGGGGAATACCATCCTTGGCGGTGATGACAAGTCGGGTATCGCTGCAATCATAGAAGCAGTCCGTTGTATTCAAGCGGCTAACCAAGCTCACAAGACCATCGAGATAGCATTCACTGTTCATGAAGAAGGCGGACTATTTGGTTCGCAGCACTTTGACATGTCTTACATCCAGTCAGACAAAGCGATCGTACTCGATACAGGAGGGCCGATTGGCACCATAGTCAATGCCGCTCCGGGTCAGCAAAAAATCGTCGCCAACTTTATCGGTCGTCCTGCGCACGCCGGTTTGGCGCCAGAAGAAGGCATTAGCGCGATTCAAGTCGCAGCAGATGCTATCACTCAAATGAAGCTACTGCGCATCGATCACGAAACAACGGCTAATATCGGGATTGTACAAGGCGGTAATGCGACCAACATCGTTATGCCTTCTTTAAAAGTGGTCGCAGAAGCGCGCTCACTAAATGATGAAAAACTCTCCCAGCAAGTATCGCATATGATTGAGACGTTTCAGGCAGCGGCCGATAAGTATGGTGCTCAAGTAGAGATTGATTCAACCCGCGCATACAACGCATTTGTCATTGCTGATAACCACCCTCATATCGAAGCAGTTAAAGCATCATTTGAGGCGATTGGTGCTAAGCCTTACACCAAAGGAACTGGGGGTGGTAGTGATGCAAATAACTTCAATGCGAAAGGATTAACCACCGTAAATATCTCAACAGGTATGGCAAAAGTACATACCACAGAAGAGTTTATCGCCGTTGACGATATGGTCAAAGTAAGTGAGTTTGTTCAACACTACCTTACACACTAACCGTAAAAAAAGCCGCGACCGCGGCTTTTTTATTCTCTGGTTAATTTGACCAGCCGCGCTTCGCGCACCTCTTGTTTCATCATCGAACCGAACTCTTCAAAGGACAGTGGCTGAGAAAACAAGTAACCTTGGTATTGGTCGCATCCTTCTTGACGTAAAACATCAAGCTGCTCCTGATACTCAACCCCTTCAGCCACCAGCTTAATGCCTAAACTATGTCCCATCTGAATGATGGTTCGAACAAGCACTCGGTCTGAGTGGCTAACGGCACAATCATCGACGAAACATTTATCTATCTTGATCACATCCGTCGGTAACTGTTTGAGATATTTAAGGCTAGAGTATTCGACACCAAAATCATCAATCGCAACCGAAACGCCAATGGCTCTCAACTGGCGACAGATATCGGTAATGTTTTCTGGGTCACTCATTAAGGTCGACTCTGTAATCTCCATCTGCAATAGATGCGATGGCAGTTGTGTCTCTTTTAATGCGTGGCATACCACTTCGAACAGATCAGCGTGAGCAAACTGAACCGTTGAGACATTGACAGCAATACAGATGGATAGCCCCTGATCATGGTAACGTTTTGCTTGACGGCATGCTTCTATGATTATCCACTGGCCGACAGGCACGATCTGAATCGTTTTTTCCGCAATAGGGATAAATTCACTAGGGGAAATAGGCCCAAGCTGAGGATGGTTCCAGCGCAACAACGCTTCAGCACCAACAATGCGTGCGGTTTCAATTTCCACTTTGGGCTGGTACATCAACATAAATTGATCGCTTAATAACGCCGACTTAATTTCCGTTTCAATCTGATGCTGCCTAATTGTCTCGCCAAGTAGTTCATCATCAAACCAGCACACCGCTCCCGCTCCTTCAGAGCGTGCTTTATACAATGCAAAATCTGCGTTTTTTTCCCATACTTCGGTGCTGCCAAGTGCATCTCCCGCCATCGCAACGCCAATACAGTAAGACAACCGATGAGATGTATTGTCGACATTGAACATCACTCTTTGATGGCGGCTCAGTTTATCAACCAGATCATTGAGCTTTTCTACAATGTCCTGTTGCTCCACAACAACGAGAAATTCGTCACCACCAAAACGGTAAACCTTACCATCATCCCCGACCAAGTCTTTCATATGCCTGGCAAACGCGACGAGAAGATCATCTCCATGGCGATAACCAAGCCTGTCATTGACATTTTTAAACCCTTCTAACCCAATGTGGATCAGCCCAAATTTCTTGGCGTTACTCTCATTTATTCGGCTTATGTCCTCCCGATACGCATTGATATTCGGCAGTTTTGTGAGGTAATCGGTTTGACTTTCTATTTTAAAGACAAGGGCTTGCTGCTTGGTCTTCATATATGAATAGGTCATCAATGTTGCGAACACACTACTCGCTGTCATTTCAATCGACACATCGATAAAGGCATCAAACTCAGTGAGTGACAGTTGATATAGGTAGCCATTGATCAACGCTGCACAAACAGCAATCGGCCATAACGTTCCTGGGAATAACACCACATAGCATAAAGGAAGCGCAAAGAGGCATACCTTGATCTCATCAAGACCGAAGTGCTGCACTAAACCTCCAGCAATAAATATCGCTACACCAGCAAACGCACAAAGGTGTTTGAATGCAAGTACTTGCGTGTATAACGCAAAGAGGAGTAATGCAGGAAATAGGTAAAACGGCATCTCCCACGGATGTGGATCAGATAAAAGTGCACGGGACATGACGCCCACTGCAGCAATATAGGCGATATAGCTTATAACCTGCACGCTTTCATTGAATTTAAACAGCCGCATCCTGAGCCTTCATTTCCCAAGCAATTACTTTAAACGTAGCGCATTTTCTGAAAATCGCTTTACTCGTTACCAAATCAGTGCCTCTATCCTGAGACAGATAATAAAAACGCCTCTAAGATAGAGGCGCTTTTAGGGCGAAGGCGGAAACAGACTAAAGACCGAGCTCTTGCGATAAGGCCTTCATTTGTTTTAAATCCATCTGATGAACACGAATCATTTGTTCAACTTGACTCAACCTTGATTGTGCTTCGTCTTGCTTATCACACGCATCTGATTTGGCATCCCAAGAGGTGCCTTCCAAATAGACATCACACTGTTTTTTCAATTCAACGATTTTGGGCGCAAGTTCTTCACGTTCTTTCTCTAGGGCTTCTAGCTCCTGAGAGACTTTCAGTTCCTGCTGGAACAACTCACGTGAACGCTCAAACATTGTTGCCTGCATATCGGCCTGTCGGTTGAGCTGAGTATTCTGGCTATTCACCGTGGTTATTTGCTGTTTTTGCTGCGCAATCTGCTCTTTCAAGGTCGTATTTTCGGTTTGTAGTTCGTTGACCTGTGACTGAAGCGCATCCAAAGCCAGTTTATGCTCTTGTTGCTGAGCATTCATCGCCAATTGCAGCTTCTCTTCAACCTCATCATCAACCTTGGCAACTCTCTGCTCTACTTGAGTGGCCATTTGTTGTTTGTCAGCCACTAACGTTTGATATTGTTGTTCAAGAGATTGGTAAGTCGATTCCCACTTTTGTGCCGTGAGTGTCGAACCCACCAAACCACCTAACGCAAGACCTAACGCACCAGCGATGACAATATAGAGGCGAGCACGCTTGTCTCTCTCCTCAATCACAACAACGTCATCATTCTCTTGTATATCGTTTTGTTCGTTCACTTATTGCTCCTAAAGCCTAGCGAATTAGTTCTGTAACCATGATTGTTGCGGTATAGATAATAAAGCTGGAAACCAACGTTATTACGACGTACTTCTGCAACTTCTCGCTCGTACGATAGCGGATCAGTACAAACGCGATGACAATCAAAAACGCGATGGCAAGTAACCTTGTCATAACCTCTCCTTGGGCAGATCCTATACTGATTACTTTATACCATTTTTTGTGCCTAAATAGTCAGAGTCAGGTTGTTTTCGCCACCCACAGTATTAAATAAATTATTTCAATTGGTTACTTTAAATACGTTGTGACCAAATCTGGATGAAAAGGCGTCACTTTTATTTGTATATCAGCATTTTATTTGGTGTGTCACTTAGAATGAGGTATAAAGAACCGTAATAAAACCATGGGACCAAAATGATGAAACCATACAAACTAGACAATAAAAAGCGCCGTATTCAAAAGAAACTTTTCCTAGGCGAGTTTGCAATGAAAGGTTTTGAACTGAGTTGCGAAACAAACATCAATGATTTTGATCGATACGATGCATTTGTTGATGACTTCATCGACTACATCGATGGACTAGGTCTCTGCTTTGGTGGTGGCGGCTTAGAACTCTTCGAAGGTTTCCTATGCTGTAACCAACGCTATGCTGATGCGACTGAAGAACATCAAGCTCAAGTTTTAGCATGGTTAGAAGCACGTGAAGAAGTGAAAGCGGTGAAAGTGAGTGAACTCGTAGACGCAAACTACTTCTAATCTCGATTATAGCGCCTTAAACGGCGCTATTTTTTTATTGGTCTTATCTCACTTCCATTCCTAGATTGTACTGCGCTAAGCAGCGTGTCACGTAACTTACCTTTAACAAGGCAGCAATAATTATCGTACTAATATGGGCGGCGATTTGTTCGCTCAAAGTGAAGTGTTGCGCATATGGGTAGCAAATCAGCACACTAAATATCAACGCCACAAAGGTAAGAGTCAGAGCGACATTGGAAAATGTTAGTAACTTTTTGAATGTTATTTGGCTTGGTTGAGCAGACATATCGACCTCACTTGGATCATCTTATAGTAGTTCAAGCTCCACACTGCATTTCTCTTGCCATGATTTAATTTTAATAAAATCAACAAATTACGACTACCACTCCCAGAAATAAAGTCATATTGACATCATCAAACAAGAGTCAATATGACACAATAAAATCATTAAAACCCACACTTATCTCGATAATAAAATCGATCAAAAACATGCAATTCTGTTATTGAATTACATCAAAATAATGATAAAGTTCACACGTCGACAGCGAACAGTGCTATCGACCAACTTTTGCTCTTAAATTGAGCAATTGTTCCGATGAAGACTGCAGGAGAGCGGTTATTTACCAAATGTTAACATTTGCATAAAATAACCTACCGAAGAAGTAAATCTTTCAGGTGCTATTTAGGTAGCGAGGACTGTAGTTGGAGGAACCTCTGGAGAGAACCGTTAAATCGGTCGCCGAAGGAGCAAGCTTTACGCAAGTAAAGTGAAACTCTCAGGCAAAAGGACAGAGGAGTGGAAAGATCTAACCTACTACACCGCTTTTCTGCCTGTAGTTAATCAGAGATCCCTGATCTCTGTGCTTTCCCTCTTCTCCTTAAATAAGCATTATCACTTAAGGGGAAATCATGGATAACCTGCAATCTTTACTAAAAACAATCGACAATTTTGTCTGGGGCCCACCGCTTTTAATCTTGCTGGTTGGTACTGGAATATACTTCACTTTTCGCCTCGGCTTACTGCAGTTTCGACACCTTCCAACCGCTTTGAAACTCGTTTTTAGCAAAGATGACTCTGGCAAACAGGGCGACGTCTCTAGTTTTGCTGCTTTGTGTACAGCTCTTTCGGCAACAATCGGCACTGGTAATATCGTCGGTGTCGCGACAGCAATCAAACTTGGCGGGCCTGGTGCGCTATTTTGGATGTGGCTTGCGGCTCTGTTTGGTATGGCAACCAAGTACGCAGAATGTTTACTCGCCGTAAAATACCGCCAAACAGACGACAAGGGACAGATGATTGGTGGCCCAATGTACTACTTACAGTACGGCGTTGGTTCCAAAACTCTGGCCGTTTTGTTCGCGGTATTTGCACTGGGTGTTGCCTGTTTTGGTATTGGCACCTTCCCACAAGTCAATGCCATTCTTGACGCAAGTGAATTATCGTTTGGCGTTTCACGCGAAATATCAGCGAGCCTACTGACTTTATTAGTAGCATTTGTGACGATCGGCGGCATCAAATCTATCGCTAGCGTCGCGGGTAAAGTCGTCCCTGCGATGGCACTTTTCTACGTTGTTGCCTGTTTAAGTGTGATTATCACCAATGCAGATAAATTGCTTGATGCGATCGAACTAGTGCTCGTTTCTGCCTTTACTTCAACGGCAGCAACGGGAGGCTTCCTAGGCGCAAGTATCATGCTGGCAATTCAATCTGGAATCGCTCGTGGAGTGTTCTCTAATGAGTCCGGCCTTGGTAGTGCACCCATGGCGGCAGCGGCGGCAAGAACTGACTCTTGTGTCAAGCAAGGTCTTATCTCAATGACAGGCACCTTCTTCGACACAATCATCATCTGTACGATGACAGGTCTGGCGTTGATTCTTACGGGAGCATGGCAAAGTGACTTCGCTGGTGCGGCGATGACAACACACGCTTTTGCCGTCGGCCTGAACTCACAAACTTTTGGCCCAATGCTGGTTTCTATTGGCTTGATGTTCTTCGCTTTCACGACCATTTTAGGCTGGAACTACTACGGAGAGCGCTGTGTCGTATACCTCTTTGGTACCAAAGCAGTATGGCCATACAAGATTGTTTTCGTCTGTTTAGTGGCGTCAGGTGCATTCTTGCAACTCGACATGATCTGGATAATCGCAGACATCGTCAACGGCCTGATGGCGATTCCGAATTTGATCGGGCTGATCGCGCTGCGTCAGGTTGTGATTGAAGAGACCAAACGTTACTTTGACTCCGCAATCAACCTCGTTCAAAAGCCTCAACACGTCGTTTAACCTTTTGTAGATCGGGCAAGCCGCCAATCGGCTTGCCCTTTTTATCATCGCTCACTGAACTACGCTGTCGTCACTGCTAAATAGACAAGAAAGATTGGCTGCCCCCTTAACTTTCGCCTGATGTTCTATGCTTGTACTGTTAGAGCCTCCCTACCTCATTTCTTCTATGATTTATGCCAATTCACCCTATTCTGAGAGCTCTGTCGAACTGAGAGAGTTCAATCTTCGTCAATATCTGGACGAGATCCTTGTCTCCATGCAGTGCCCGTTAACTCAACTTGTATTTGATTCCTTTCTTTCCTATACCCATAAGAGGAACCGTCCTAGTTAACAGGCACCACATACGTTTAAAATTAGCAAGGAAGCTGATATGCCACTAGAGCTGCTCAGGGAAATGGATGAACCCACACTACCTGCTTGGAAAGTCTTAATTGTTGACGATGAGGCTGATATTCATCAAGTGACCGTATTGGTGCTAAAACGTTTTAAACTTGATAACCGACCACTCGAATTCATCCATGCGTATTCTGGAGCAGAGGCAAAAGAAAAACTCTCTACCTATGACGACATCGCCTTGATATTTCTCGACGTTGTGATGGAAACCGATGATGCGGGACTTGAAGTCGCACGTTGGACTCGTGAAGACTTAGGAAATCACAAAACACGCATCGTTTTACGTACTGGTCAGCCAGGACAAGCACCTGAGCAATCAGTGGTCGCCAACTACGATATCAATGACTATAAAGAAAAAACCGAACTGACCAGCCAAAAGCTATTTACCACGGTACTGACTGCCATCCGTTCCTATCGAGATATCGTTACTATCGAAAATGCAAAACAGATGGAAATTAATTATCGCATGGGGCTAGAACGCGTAATTCAGTCCACTTCTGTGATATTTCAACAACATACTTTGCAAACCTTCTCGAGTGGAATTTTAAAGCAGGTACTCTCTTTACTGCGTATGAATGACCAAAGCATGTTGGTCTCGGTACGCGGCCTAACCACACTGTGCCAATCGAATAATCAATATAAAATCTTGGCTCAAATTGGTGATAAAAAGGAAGAATTAGACCCTACCACTCGTCGCTATCTAAATAGTGCTATTGAAAAACAAGCCAGTATTATCGATGGTGATGTATTCGTTGGTTACTTCTCTACCAGTTCAGGAGCAGTGAGCCTACTCTATCTAAAAGGCGCTAGAAAAATCACCAAACTGGAAAGTCAGTTGCTCACTCTTTTTTCTTACAGCGTCAGTCTCGCGTTCGAGAATCTCTCTCTTAGTCAGGAGATCATTGATACGCAAGGAGAACTCATTTACCGCCTTGGTGATGTGGTTGAGTCGCGCTCGCAAGAAGCAGGAAATCACGTAAGGAGGATGTCGGAGCTCAGTTATGAATTGTGCCTATTGCTCGGTTATTCAGAAGAAAAAGCCAACGTATTACGCCAAGCCGCGCCAATGCACGACATCGGAAAGATTGCCATCCCAGATTCTGTTTTACTCAAACCAGGAAAGCTCAATAGCGAAGAATGGCAAGTGATGAAAACTCACTCAGCTATCGGTCACAACATACTTGCTGGATCTAAAAGGAAGATTCTTCAAACTGCTGCGACTATCGCCCATCAACACCACGAAAAAGTCGACGGGAGTGGATATCCTCAAGGGTTAAAAGGCGATGAAATTAGCATAGAGGCAAGGATCATTGCTGTTGCAGATGTCTTTGACGCATTAACCCATGAACGCTGTTACAAGCCGGCTTGGCCGATAGAAGACGTGATCACAGAACTAAAGCGCTGTCGGGGTAGTCACTTAGATGCCCACGTGGTCGATACTCTACTGGACAACATTGACGTGGCATTGAACATCAATAACACCTACACCAGCAATTAGGCACAACTAAAGTGTTGTGTCCTCAACAATCAGTTTTGCCCCTAATAGGATAAGCACAGCCCCCGTCGTACCTTCCATCCACTTCATAAAACGAGGACTTTTTAACAACGTTTTTGCACTGGTTAATGCCCCAGCTAAGCCACATTGCCAGCACATGGCGATGACAAAGTGGATGCTTGCCATGAATAGTGATTGCAGCAATGGTGAGCCTTGTGGGTCGATAAACTGGGGTAAAAAAGCCAGATAAAAAACCGCCGTTTTCGGGTTAAGGACATTGGACAAAAAGCCTTCACGCAGTGAACGACGAATGCGGAGGGATTGATCCTTACCCTCTTTAAACTCCATACCCTGCTGTTTACCCAGAACCGTCTTTAAACTACTGATCCCCAACCATATTAAATATGCTGCACCCAACATTTTAATGAAGCCGAACAACTCCGCGGATTGAGCTAATAACGCAGAGATCCCAACCGCTGAAAATAACGCGTGGACAAACAAACCACTACAGATACCAACGCTGGTTATCGAGCCATCCACAAATCCCGCGCGCGAGGTATTGCGGATAACCAGAGCAGTATCCAAACCCGGTGTGAGTGTTAATATGGTGATAGCGATGACAAACGCTTCAAAGTTTTCAATAAACACAGGATCCATCCTCCTAACTATTTGTCTTCAAACTACCTATTTCCGTCCTAATTTGCCAGAGAATAGTATTGATCTCGAAAACATCTGACATGATCACTGCTTGGTATCACTGTTAATGGTTGGTAAACTGACGTTCTATTTCCAAGGTCAAGGAAGGCATTTCAATGAGTGCATTCAATAAGTTAGTCCAACATTCTAAAAAGATTTCTCATTTTAACCACTTAGCCGCTATCTGCGGCTGGGATCAGGCAGCAATGATGCCTAGTGGGGGTAACCAAGCACGTTCTGAAGCCATGGCGGAGCTGTCAGTTCATATTCATGGCCTGCATACTCAACCACGCCTCGAAGAGTGGTTCTCTGAAGCGGAAAATGAAGCATTAGATGCTCAGCAATCCGCTACCTTACGTGAACTTAAACGTCAGTGGCAGCAAGCCAACGTCTTGCCGGAGGCCTTGGTTCAAGCGAAGTCATTAGCTGGTTCAAAGTGTGAACATGCTTGGCGTAGCCAAAGAGGTGAAAACGATTGGAATGGTTTTGAGAAAAACTGGGCAGAAGTCGTAAAACTGTCTCAAGAAGAGGCTCAAATCCGCGCCGAGGCGAACGGTCTTTCTCCTTACGATGCGATGCTAGATATCTACGAACCAGGCACCAGTTCCGCTTCTCTCGACCAATTATTTAGTGATGTCAAAACATGGCTACCTGATCTAATCAACCAAGTCATCGATAAACAGGCAACGGAGCAGTTCATCCAGCCGCACGGACGCTTTGACCCCCATCAGCAGAAAGCGTTGGGGTTAGAAGTGATGTCACTGCTGCAATTTGACTTCAACCATGGTCGACTTGATGAAAGTGTTCATCCATTCTGTGGTGGTGTTCCAAGCGACGTACGCATTACGACTCGATATGACCAAAGTGAATTTGTTCAATCACTGATGGGAATTGTTCATGAAACTGGCCATGCTCGATATGAACAAGGCTTGCCAAAAGCGCTTGCTGGTTTACCTTCAGGTGAAGCGCGTTCAATGGGTATTCATGAATCTCAATCTCTGTTCTTTGAAATGCAGGTTGGACGAAGCGAACCCTTTATTGCCCATTTGTCGAAATTGGCCGCTAAAAACTTCCTTGGCCATGATGCCTCGCTATTCACTCAGGAGAACTTCCATAAGCTTTACACGCGAGTGAAAAAGGACTTTATCCGTGTTGATGCTGACGAACTGACCTACCCTGCTCATGTAATTCTTCGATATGAAATTGAACGTGACCTAATCAACGGCAATATCAAACATACCGATGTGCCTGAGCTATGGAATCAGAAGATGCAGCAGTATCTTGGTCTCTCAACAGAGAACAATTATAAGAATGGTTGTATGCAGGACATTCACTGGACAGATGGCGCATTCGGTTACTTCCCAAGCTACACACTAGGAGCGATGTATGCCGCACAGTTTATGGCCGCAATGCAGAAAACGGTTGATGTGGACGCTG
Organism: Vibrio sp. TRT 29B02; assembly: GCF_050113655.1. NCBI lineage: Bacteria > Pseudomonadati > Pseudomonadota > Gammaproteobacteria > Vibrionales > Vibrionaceae > Vibrio > Vibrio sp. TRT 29B02. The sequence continues at coordinate 149,062 of NZ_JBNJOJ010000003.1, read as the reverse complement.
CAATTCGAAGCGGTGATCTAACTCCAATCTTCACGTGGCTATCAGACAACATTTGGAGTAAGGGAAGCTTGTTGACAACTGACGAGCTAGTAAAACAGGCCACGGGGGAAACCTTAAACGCCCAGCATTTCCAAGCTCACTTAAGAAGTCGCTACCTGTAAATTATATCGGGCAGCCCGCGCTGGGCTGCTCGGTTTGCTAGCGAGACACCGCATTGCGCAGAAAACTCTAAGCCATTTATCCAAACTTACAGTAAGAGAAAATACTTAGTATTAATTCGGTAAACACTGACATTTCGATTATTGCTAATTGTCTGATAGTTAATCAAAAATAGAAAACTATCTGATAGAAGGAAGTAATAATGAAAAACTTTGTGTACGGCGTTACCTTACTCACCTTGGCTTTCAATTCACAAGCTGACCCACTTTATACAATCGATGAAACACTCTCCACCATTAGTTTTGCTACGATTAAAAAACAGTATATTGCTGAGTCAGCAGTCATCAACCACATACAAGGCATGGTTGACGAAACAGGAACGCTTAAAGCAAGGGTTCCTTTAACTCAGATCAACACTGGCATCCCTATTCGAGATGAGCGTTTGAATCAATTATTTTTCAAAACCGACGCTTATCCAAACGCTGAAGTCATCGCCAAAGTACCAGAGGAGGTACTCACCAGTGATCAGTACATATCACGATTGAGTATCCCACTGTCAATAACGTTAATGGGTACAACAAAGGAAATAACGACAAGTGTCAATGTCATAAAAACCAATGACATTTTATCTGTTTCAACCAGCCAGCCAATGATCATCAATGCCCTAGACTTTGCCATTCCGGAAGACAACCTGAAAAAACTAGCGGAAACCGTAGGTTCTATCTCGATTTCCACGTCCGTACCAGTCTCGATATCCATCGTCCTAAGTAAATAAGCCAACATGAATTAGGCAAAGGATTCATTATCCTTTGCCTTTACTCTCAAACGGCAGATCTATCCCTCGCAACGAGAGCCCCACGGTCATCGATAGCACCAACTTAAATTCAATTTATTGAATAAATTTAATATGCAACTCAAAAAGTATTTTCATTTATTAAATTGAACCCCATTCTGAAAAACAACATTTCAGAACTTACCAAATATGATAATTAATAAGCTGATCCCATAAATAGATTACGGTTTCAACCAACTATAATTTGCTGCTATATACTAAGTTATTGATTACATGGCATTACATGTCATTTAGACACCAAACCAAGATCTTAACAGTTGATTCAGGGCGGTATCGCGCTTTGTTAGCAACTATGATCTAATAGGCCAAAACAATGTGAGTGCGGTGCGCCAAGCCAAAGACACAAACAAGCGGGTTGGTGTAACGATTACAGAGCACAAGTGTTCTTTGGTTTATCAATTAACCAAGGTATGCTCGCGCCCTGACTATTAATTAACGCTAAAGACAAGTGTAATAAATGGACTTTATTATCGGGAAAAATTAACTAAGAAAAGGACTTCACTATGCGTAAATATCACTATTTAGCACTACTCATGTCAGCCTCTTTTTTCTCTATGGCTGGAGAACATACTGTCAGCTTTTCGGCTAGAGTCGTCGAACGACCTTGCCCTATACAGACTGAAAATCATACAAATAAATTTATACAGACTGAAAATCATGCAAAAAAATTAATCGAAGATAGCTGTGTCCCCTTCAAAAAACCTGTATATGAAGCAATTTATGATACAGAAGATGATGGCATTACAGTCAAACATATTGGTAACATCGTTCATGTAACCTATCTATAGACATTAGTAATGTGGCTCACAAGCTGTAGTTAATGCTAGCATTGAGCCCATATCATTGGCTATTTGCTATCATTTTCTACCACTGTAACAACCATACCGGCTTCCACAACGACTTCATTCGGATGTTTTTCTATACCGCTAAATATTCCCTCAATTCCTTTGCTTCTTCTTTTAGCCTCACTAGGTTAACACAGAATACTACTGATAAATCTAATGATCGTAAAACGAGAACAATCCTATAAAACAAGTTCAAAACTCTGTCGTCCAATACCCATCGCATTTCCATAAAACCTACAAATAAGCGTAAGAGAGGCTACTAGCCCCTCTTATGTCAACCACAGACTAATCCTCTGACTGACAAAATGTCGCTATATACAGAGCTTCAACTTTTTCTCGAGCCCACGGTGTACGGCGTAAAAACTTCAGAGATGATTTTATTGATGGGTTATTGTAGAAACAGTTGATCTGAATTTCTGCGTCAAGTCCTTCCCAGCCGTAATGCTCTTGCAGGCGGGTAAGAAGTTGCTCTAACGTAATACCATGTAATGGATTGTTCGGCTGTTGCTGACTCATTGAATAGTGTTCCGACGATATCGAGGTGTAAAACGAGAGTCTAGCAAATATCAGTTATCTTTATTACGTTTTTCACTCCACAACGCACGTCCTCGTCTTTTACTTTTGCGGGTTTGGCAACGAATCAAAATCGCTTGTTTCTCCTCGTTAGACGCAGCTGACCAATTTAGGATCTCGTCTAGAGTTCGAAAACAACCTAAACAGATCTCTTCCTCATCAAGGCAACAGTGGCGAATACATGGACAAGCGATTGTCGATACGCCACTGTAACTTTCATTATCTCGGTTCATTTCACACCCCACTGTCTAGATTCTAGACCGAGATGAAAGTGGGTGCCTTACCCTAACCGCAATACTACCCTTGAGATCCGGCTACAGTGCATGACACTACCTTCCGTTTTGCTGTAAATAGCTCACGATGTTCTCAAACGCGATTCGGAAATAGAGCTCATAGCTGTTTTGTTCGACGTAACCGAGGTGGGGTGTGGCGATCACATTGGGTAAACTAAGCAAAGGCTCACTCTCTTGGTTTGCCGGCTCAACATCAAACACATCTAGCGCCGCCCTCTTGGTGGGAACCCTAACTAGCTCTTGGAATAGAGCAGACTTCTCTATCAACTCCGCTCGGCTCGTATTCACCAGTAAAGAATTTGATTTCATCCGTGCAAGATCATCGGCTGTAACACAGGCTCTAGTGGCATCATTCAGTCTCAAATGCAAAGAGACAATATCGGCTTGTGTAAAGAAATCCTGCTTAGAAGATGGTGCACTAAAACCATGCTCAACCGCCAACTTGCGTGAAGCTTCACTACCCCACACCATCACTTGCATACCGAATGCTTCAGCATAGCGTGCTATCCTCTGACCGATGTTTCCGTATCCCCAGATACCTAGGGCTAAGCCACTTAACGTGCGACCTAAACCAAGGTCTCCAGAGCTTTGCCATTGACCATTTTTTAGGTTGTTGGAGTAAATAGGAATATAACGACTCGCAGCCATAAGAAGCGCCCAGCACAATTCAGAGGGAGCGATAGGCGAACCACGCCCCTCTAGGACTTTGACACCATATTTTTCACATAGTCCGACATCAATATGATTGCTCACTTTCCCAGTTTGACTAATCACGCTGAGATTGGGCAATTTCGCCAGTAAGGACTCGCTGATAACCGTTCGCTCCCGAATTAACACTAACACCTGAGTGTCTGCTAGCTTGACCGCCAGTTCATCTTCGGAGTAACTCTGACTAAAAACGGTTACATCATGCTCAGTAAGGAGCTTAAAACACTCTAAGTTTTTGACCACATCCTGATAGTCATCCAAAACGGTAATATTCAATTTACACTCCTTGTTCAGTGAGTACTCAACATATCACTGCGATATCATCACTGCCATGATTCGTTTGACTATCTATCTACCCTGCGAAAAATAACACCTTCTATTTTCTCATAAGGTGCTGTTTTTACTTGCCACTTTAAAGTAATACAGCCAAAGTAGCGGCAGATAGTTCAACAGCAAATTTTAGCGTCATGTTTAATAAATACAATCATTTGGCTTCCGAGCAAACCAAAGGCGTTTCAGCGTCCGTCTTATCCTCTTTGCTGTTTGCAACCATCCCTGCTTATGTCCAACTGCAACCAGAAATGGCTACGAGTTTAATCTCTGGAGGAGAGAGCCACTGGCTAGCGGTTCAGCGAATCATTTGGAGCACGCTGTTGTTTGCACTATTGCTGTTATTTACCAAGCGATTACCACTGCTTATCTCAGCGTTAAAAGAACGTAAAGTGTGGTTTAGATACCTGATATCTGCCCTATTTGTTGCTCCCCAGTATTGGTTGTTTGTCTGGGCGCCGGCCAATGGAGAAACGCTCAATCTAGCCCTTGGATACTTCACTCTGCCAATTGTAATGGTATTGATAGGACGCTTTGTTTATCAAGAGAGTCTTACTCGCTTACAGAAAGTAGCTTGCCTGTTTGCCTTGCTCGGCACCATTTGGGCTTACGCTCTATCCTCAGGTGTTTCATGGGTGGTGTTAGTTGTCGCTTTGGGTTATCCGGTTTACTTTATCAACCGGAAAGCAATCCCACTTCCGGCCGATATAGGGCTGGCGATCGACCACATCATCTTGTTTCCGTTTGCCATGCTAGCGATGTTCTATCTCTATCCAGCACACTACATCACTGAATTGCCAACCACGACGCATCTCTACTACTTCGGTTTAGCGGCGGTTTCTGTAACACCGATGCTGCTCTACCTCTATGCCTACACTAAGCTTCCAGTGTCTCTTTTTGGCCTGCTTGGCTATGTTGAACCAACCTTTATCTTTATCGTAGGTTTATTGATTGGCAGCACCATAACCCTGCAAGAAGTTCCCACTTACTTGTTTATTATGTGCGCCTTAATCGCCTTGATTACGGACAGTCACAAACGGCTGAAAAATATTCGGATAAAACGGCATCACTGATCGGACGCCTCACCTGTTTTGATTCCATGTTATCTTTTATCTTTAAGTTTGTCGGCTGGATGATTCACGCCGTCATTAGTGACTACATCACCTAAGTCGAAAGGGTTCACCCCTTCCAGACAACCAATGTTAAACCCATATTCACTGGGGTTGGAACGACGTTGATGGTGGGTGTAAATACCACAGTTGGAACAAAAATAGTGTTTCGCTGTTTTGGTATTGAACTGATAGAGTTTAAGAACATCTTCTCCTTCCACAATGCGAATACCACTTAGGTCAACTGAACCAACAATTGCTCCCTTGCGACGGCATATCGAACAGTCACAACGGCGTGGATTTTCGATACCATTAGGCAAGGTCAGCTCAAGCACTACACTGCCACAGTGACAGCTAGCTTTGTGCTTAAGCTTGATTTCTGTATTGCCCACTTTGTTCATCATTATTTTTCCTCCTTGTGGTGTTCGCCTCTATGGCCGAATAGCAAAGTCGCGAGTGTCTCGCCAAACAGCTATCCTTTGGCTTTTCCGTTGGGATCGTTATGCGCTAATCGCGGCGGCGTTTTCAACCATCACCACCCCTTGTTGCTCTAACTCATGGACGACACTCTCAGCGTTGTCAGGAAACACCGCTCGAGTTGAGGCAAGGTTAATGATGACTTTAAACCCAGCTGCAACTAACTGCTCGACCGACTTCTTAACGCAAAAGTCGAGAGCTAAGCCTCCAACGATGACGGTATCAATCTGATTGCTACGAAGAAATTCGATGCCACCAGTCGACAGTGTGTCTGCCTGATCGTGGTAAAACGCACCGTACGGGTGAGCATCAGGATCAATGCCTTTATTAATCTGAAAATCATACTCACGTACTGATGGTAAACCCGGCAAGAGTTCTACCCCTTGAGTGCCAACGACACAGTGAGGGTTCCATTTGATATCCACTTCCGGCAGGCCTACTGGCTCAAGCATCCTATCCGGACTTTCCGCTTCCCAAGCGGCACCGGGTGGATGCATATCACGTGATACTAATTTCAAACTTGCTTTACCATGATTGAGTATAAGCTCATCAACTATCTGTAACGCACCCGCGACGGGCAGTTCGTTTGGACACAGTTCACTAAACCCTTGCTGTGGGTCGACGTCGATACAAGCGGTTTTGTTCTTCTCGATTTCTACACGTTGCATGCGCATCTCTAGCTCCTTCTTGATATCAACGTAAACAAGTTTGAAAATAAGTCACACTCTTCTCGCTGAGGCTATATACCTGAGCAGGCTTTCCGCCTTTGCCTCTGTTTGTTGAAGCCATTTTGTTGGCACTAACGATTACGCCAGTATCGATAAGACGTCGTTTCACCGTCATCCGATTCACTTCAACACCGAACTTTTCGTATGCCGCGATAATGTCTGACACTAAGAACTCCTTATCAAGAGCAAATAAGGCAACAGAGGTGTATTCGATCGCGGCACGTAATTTATGCCAAGCCAAGGAGATCAGTTGAGCGTGGTCAAACGCTAACGCCACTTGGTTATCGAGCACTTCATTGAGCCCAAACCATCTTAGCTGTTCACGACACAACCCGCTGTTCTCGATCTGTTCAACATTTGCGTTATTAAGTAACGCGTAATGTGCAATAGTCACACTCCACCCTTCAGGGTCACGCTTCGGGTTACCTTCAACCATTGGTTGGCTGATGTAGTTAGGATAGGTATGAATCTTCTGTCGACAAATACGGCGACGTGCTGCGTCAAAATCTTCATCCGCAGGCTGTCCACCTTGATTGGTCAGATCTTGCTCAAACACAAAACCACCTGGAATTGACCACATACCATGTTGAGGCCGGTCAGCGTTGTTGCGCTTAATCAGCAATACTTCTAACCCGCTCTCTCCTAATCTGAGGCAGATCATGTCGATAGTGACAATCATGGTGAATTTCCTACATCCTTAATTCAACCAACACCTTACCACTGGAATGCAGCAGGTCAACAGGAAAGTAACGTTTTGTGATTAACTACGTTAATTTAATTTTCATGCCCTTAAAAGGCTTTTGGCTATAAGCAATAATTCATTTAGGGAAATAGCGGTTAGACTAAAGTAGTTAATAACACAATTTGACAAACCTAATAGGCTACTTTAAAGTTTGGTGGAACAATTAGCCTGATTAACCGATAGGATGGTTGAATGACCACCAAGCTTTTCAATGACCGTATCATTCAAAGTGCTCTCGATCTCGACGTTTATAAGATCAATATGATGCACGCTGCTCATAAGTACTATCCAACCACGACGGTACGCTATGAGCTCATTGTTCGTTCAGATGAAGACCTTTCCTATCTTGCGCCGCAAGTAGAAAGTGAGATCGCGAAACTCGCGCACTGTTATTTTTCTCAACAAGAACTCAGCTACTTAGCGAGTCAGGCTCCCTATTTAGAATCCGGTTTTATCGAGTATTTGCGCAACTTTCGTTTTAAACCTGCTCAACAGGTGTCTGTGACCACCTCAACAGCAAGCGGAAAGCCCCAGCTAAAAGTATCCGTTAGTGGTCTCTGGCATGAGACCATCCTGTATGAAACGCTAGCGATGAGTATTATCTCTGAACTCCGCAACCGAAGCCGCTGGAGTCATATCCCTTATGAACAGTTCCACAATGTTCTGGCGGAAAAAGTCGCTAGACTTAAAATCGAGCTCGACCAGCGCAAGATCGATAATTTCACGTTTTCCGAAATGGGTAGCCGACGCCGTTTCAGTGCACAGGTACAGCACGATGTGGTTGATTACCTACGCCAACATGTCCCAGATTTAATGTCAGGCACCAGTAACTACCATTTGGCAAAACAGTTTTCGCTAACTCCTATCGGTACGGTTGCCCATGAATGGTTTATGGCTCATCAGCAGCTTGCAAAACCTGGCGAGTCACAAAGAGTTGCCCTCGATCTCTGGCAACAAGCCTTTGATGGTAGTTTAGGGATTGCCCTGACCGACACCATTGGCATCAACGCATTCCTGCAAGATTTTACTTTGCAACGCGCCAATGCCTACGCTGGCGTGCGTCATGACTCTGGTAACCCTTTTGATTGGGGTGACAAAATGATTGCTCACTACCAGTCACTCGCTATCGATCCAAAATCAAAAGTGCTGATCTTTACCGATGGACTTAACTTTGAGCGTGCGCTGGAGATTTGTCAGTACTTTGCCGGACGAGCGAATATCAGCTTTGGTATAGGAACGTTTCTGGCTAACGATATGGGCGATTGGGAGGATCAAGACGGTCGCTATCAACCCCTCTCTATGGTAGTGAAGATGGCTCAATGTAATGGTGCTCCAGTGGCAAAAATCAGTGATGAACCTGAAAAAGCCATGTGTGAAGATCCTGTCTTTCTTGCCGAGTTAAAGCAGAATTTTGGGCTTGAGTCTACATTCGATAAAGCAAGCTGATCGCGAAGCATTAATAGAAAACGGAGCATTACGCTCCGTTTTTTTGTTTTATAACGTCTTATAAGCTCATAATTTTTTTGAACTCTTCTTCAGAATACTTCTTCTCTGTGCTCTTGGTTAAGTCTGTCATCATCTTATATCTTAGTTCCGTCGCCATACTTAACGTACGTTTAAGCTGCCCGTAAGAGTAGTCTGAGGCCATGTTCAGTGCCGCCTGTTTATCGGTTTTGTACATGCTAGTCAACGTTTGATCTAAATGCTTCACTTGTTTATAGAGCTGATTTTCCTCTTCGTCCCATGTCGCTTTTAAGATCGGTAGATACTTATCTGGATTGGCAGACGCCAATGCCGTTAAGCTTCGGAACTGCCAATAGGCAGAATCATCACTATATGTATCATCACCCACTTTGAACGCTTTAGGGTATTGGTGCAATGTGGAATATAGCGGCACTAAAACTGATTCAGGTAACACACCAAAGCTCTGCCAAATTACCCCTTGCAGTTCATCCGGCATATTTGGTCGCAACTGAATAATATGCGATTCTAGCTGACGCTCGACCCGAATTGGTCGTTCCGCCTTGCCCTCTAGCGCCGTCCCATCGAAAGTCGCGCTCAACACTTGCGCGACATCTTTCACCGAGATTTTCTCGTCAGGCTTCATAAACAGAGGGTACTGTGCAAGTCGACTTTGTTGGTACTTAGACGGAGTGAGCATCTTTTGCCCTAACCATTCGCGGTCAATATTGTACTCATCCCCTATCACACCAAAGGCTTTGGCGAAATTGAACGACTTTTTGTCAGCCTTATCGAGAAGCTTATGCTGCTCAACAAACTCGAAGATGCCTTTTGAATGTAAAACATCTTTATTGTCTAAGTTCACACCGTGTATGCGCAGGCCATTAGCGATCATCGCGTAGCTATCATCCGGTACTTTTACCGCTATCCAGTGGTGACCTGAACCGATTTCAAACAACCAAGCTTCGTTGATATCAGCGATGTAGAGGCTGTTGCCCTCACCCGCGCCATAGGTTTCGATATATTGACCAAGAAGCTCGACGGCTTGCTTGGCATTCTCCGCCTGAGGAAGAATTAATGTAGGAATGATCGCTTCAATAATCCCCTTCTCGACCAGAGGATCCACTTTGGCAACCTTATCGTTTACCTCAGCGCTTGTCGTCGCGGAGATAGCAACATTGTGCTCATTGATACCACGCTCTTCATAGAACTTGCCATCACTATCGACGGTTTTCGCATCCCAGTCAGGTATCGCTGAGTAGGCATAGAAGTGCTTCGGCATCGGCACAACCAAGCCATTGCCGAGTTTCCAATCGCCTTGTTGGTTATCTTGCGCTGGTCGATACTCAAGGTATTTATTCCAGTTGTTGACACCGAAGTCTTCGTTACGCGCAATCATGATACTGCCATCGCTAGAAGCTCCTTTGCCGACGATAAGACCAGTACAGGCTATTGCATTACCACTTAATGCGACAGCGACAGCCGTTGCTAGAAAAGACACAGACCATGTTTTCATCTTAATTCTCCGCATATGAAACGAGATAGAACCTAAGTTCACGTCAGTTGTATTTGCAGGTATTTTTATTGTCGTAATAGGAACTGAGTGTACTTAGGATTGGGCGGGAATTTTCTTCCACTCGTCACATTAATGACAAATTAAAATGAGAATAATTATTTGAAAAATATGCATTTTTTGCATAATTCTCGGTATTATTTAAAGGTCAACTTTGCCAGTACTCCAATCAAACTTCGCACACAGTTGTTTAAGCTCTGCCACTTCAGATGCGGTTTGTGACACCAACCAATCCAAAATTTCATTGGCAATAGGGGTATAATTTTTTTGATAACAATAGTACTGCCAGTCACTATGCTGTAAAGCAATTGTCTCAGGGCATTTGAGGAACTTTCGTTTGAGTTCAGGTAATACCAATAGCAGATCCGTCACGGTTACACCCTGTCCCGATAGACACGCACTTAACGCCAAATCTAAACTAAAAAAGACGGTATCGCGTCCCTGCTTTTTACCTTTCAGATCCGCATTAGCAAGCCACAGTTTCCAGTCTTGGTGATCAAGCGTGGCATGCAGATGAGGGAGTTTAAGCACATCTTCAATCTGAATGCTTTTATCTGATAGTAACTCTGCGTAAACAGGTGCCATATATTCTGCTCGCAAGAAGCTCACACCAGGCTTACCAATATAGCGTTCACGCTTGCGGCTATTAATGATCAATAGATCACAATCTTCATGTTCAAGTATCGGATCTTCTTCAATTGAGGGGATGATAACTATCTCATGTTCAGGATATTTTTCGTTGAGCAGAGCAACATTGGGCATCAAAACACGTGTGGCATAGCTAAGGGCACTCTTTATTACGATGCGTTTTTTTGTCGGTGCTTTCCACTGTGCAATCAGGGAATCTAACTGATGGAAGTGATTACTCAGTATCTGATAAAGATCTCGGCCCTGTTCGGTTAATTCGATGGAGCGATGTTTACGAATCAACAGTGAAACCGTCAGCTCCTCTTCAAGCTGTTTGATCTGCCGGCTGACCGCACTTTGCGTGACGTTGAGCTCATCCGCTGCTCTGGTAAAACTCATCAAACGAGCCACCACTTCGAACACCTTGAGTGCATTGTGTGAGTAAGGAAGATTTGAATAAGGTGTCATCACTTTTCCCATGATCTGAACTCATACCAGAGTGACATAAATGTCATTTGAATGCCAGTTGGATAATCATTACCTTTATGTGATTCCGATCACGAGGCGCACCATGAAAAAAATACTCTCCCTGGCGATACCACTGATTATTTCGCAGATGATATCAATGGCATTGGTTCTAACCGATGTTTGGATGATGTCGCGATTAAGTGTATCCGCGATTGCCGCAGGAGGATTAGGCGCGTCTATCTACTCTTTTGTCTTCATTGTTGCCGGTAGCACTGTGGGTTGTGTCGCTAACCTTGTGGCAATTGCCTATGGGCAGCGCGTTGCACGTCCTGAATTTGGTAATCAGCAAATTCGTCTTGCGGTCAAAGGGGCCGTGCTGCTTTCGCTCGTTCTCAGTGTTGTTCTCACGGTGAGTTTTGCTTTTGTACCTCAGCTATTATCGCTCGCTAACCAACCAGCAGAGTTATCCGAGCTAGCGATGCAATATGTCGATACCCTCAAATGGGCGATGCTTCCATCGCTATTACTTCTGGTACTGCGCGGCCTCACCAGTGCTTTTGGCAATGTCCGTTCGATCATGGTGATGTCTCTCCTGACGGTCATACTGAATGTGCCTATCAGCTACTTACTCGCCTTCACTTTTGAACTGGGACTGGCTGGCCTTGGAGCGGGTACAGCTCTAGCTGCAGTTATTGTCATGATTGGCTATGGTCGTTGGGTTTTCAAACGCCCCGAGTTCGCCTCTTTTGCCCCTTGGCTTAATCGTCATGAATACTCCTTAACGCTGCTAACCCCTCTTCTCACTATGGGCTTACCTATTGCGTTAGCTGCTCTGCTGGAGCACGGGTTGATTTATGGCGGTACATTAATGGCAGGTACCATAAGTATTGCCGCTTTGGCGCTGCATCAAATCCTGCTGCAATGTCTAAGTTTTACTTGGAATATCAACTTTGGTTTTTCTCAGGCAGCGGCGATTTTGGTTGGTCAAGACTTCGGAGCAGAGAATTATGATGGTATCAAGCGCACCGCACTGCGTAGCTTTGGCCTAACCACAATTTTGAGCATCGTACTCGCGGGAGGCTTTATGCTTTGGCCTGAAGCGATTGCCGCCATGTTTAACCTAGATGCTGAGCTGACTCAATTGCTGACCATGGTACTTTGGGTGGTTGCACTGTCATTTATTGTGGATGCTTGGCAACTGCTCGCAATCAATCTACTGCGTGGAATGAAAATTGTCGTTGCACCAACCATTATGACGGCTATTGGTTACTGGTTGTTCGGACTGCCTGCGGCTTGGTTACTGATGCCAGAGCATCAGCTCGCTGGCATTTGGGGAGGAATTGGTATAGGTCTTGGCGTCACTGGTGTATTGCTGCTTGTTCAATTGCTTATGGCGATTCGAAAACAGCGCTCATCCGAACCTCTTGCGATGGCAATGAGCTAAACGCTCATTGCCGCAGAGTGGCGAGCTCGCTTAGAGGCAGTGAACATAACGATCACTCTCTCACACGCCGATAATGAATTTTTGCTGGTAAAATAACATCTTGTGCCCCCAAATGTGGGTCACTAAGCAAAGACTTACCTGCCTCAAACAAAGCAGATGCAATCGCATTACAATCCTGCTCTATCGAATCAATTTTGATTGGCAGACAATCAAGAATGTCATCGTTATCGAAAGTCGCAATACGAATATCACTATCAAGCAGTTTATGTTGAGTCAGATAACGTAATACCCCTTCGAGCAGCGAATAGGACGCGGTAAATACCGCCTTTGGAGGGCGCCCCAACTGAATCGTCGCTTGCTCAAACATCTCATAACCCGATCTCGGCTGATAGTCTTTGCTAAACACATGCTCAGCCACAAAATGAACTCCGGCTTTCGCTAATCCAGATTGAAAGCCTGCAAAACGCTCTTTACTTGGTGAGAGTTCTAGCTGACCACCGATGTAAATGCATTCATTTACGCCTTCAACTAAGCGTTCAACAAGCTGCTCAGTGGCACCTTTCGCATCGGTTTTAATCTTGGTGAAGGGAGTTTGATTTAATACACGGTCAAATAAGATAACTGGTGTTGTTTGGCGAACTTGCTGTAACACGGTGTCATCCACCATAGAAGTTGCAACCAACAGCAGATCAACTTGGCGGTCAACCAAACTCTCAACCGCTTCTTTCTCCAGCTGAGGATCATCTTCAGATGAAGCAATCAGTAATTGATAGCCGCTGGCACGACAAAGTTGTTCAAGACTCTTCGCAATTCGCGCAAAACCCATATTCGCTAAGTCAGGGATCACCAAGCCGGCAGTAAAGGTCTTTTGTGATTTGAGCGCTCTGGCATAGATGCTCGGCGTATAGTTATTCGCCTGAGCAATTTGCTCGACCTTTTCAACCGTAGCCTGATTGATACGGTGTTTTTTTGCATGCCCATTAAGGACGAAACTGACCGTCGATTTCGACACTCCCGCCAACTTTGCGATGTCGGCCAATTTGAGTTTTTTGCTGGTCATGATTGTTCAGTCCATCCTTTCAATGAATATCATCTGACTACCTATCCAAGCGCCAAGCATACTACCAATTCCTGCTCACCCATACTGACACTTCTGCTCATCGCAAAAAAGATCGTTTGCGATCACAATTTCTCTCACAATCTCGTAAGTATAGTCATTTAACCTATATAGCTAAACCGTTTTAGCTATATAATTAGCTCTACATCATTTGACAACATGAGGTAATACTAATGAACAGAGTTTGGTTGACTGGCGATGCGGTTGTAGACCTTATTCCAGATACAGATACGACCTATTTAAAATGCCCCGGTGGCGCTCCAGCCAATGTCGCTGTCGCCATCGCACGACTGAATGGTCAACCTGCCTTTTTCGGTCGAGTCGGTCAAGATCCTCTTGGGCGCTTTATGCAACAGACCCTAGCGCGCGAAAATGTGGACACTGAGTTTATGATACTCGATAGCGATCAACGTACCTCAACAGTCATTGTTGATCTCGACGATTCGGGTGAACGTAGCTTTACCTTTATGGTTAAACCCAGCGCTGATCAGTTCTTACAGCCAAATGATGTTCCAACATTTAAAACTGGAGAATGGCTGCACGTGTGCTCTATCGCTTTAGCCAATGAGCCAAGCCGAAGCACGACTTTGTCTGCCATGCGTCAGATTAAATCGGTTGGTGGTTTTGTTAGCTTTGACCCTAATCTACGCGAAGAAGTGTGGGCTAACCCAGACGAGATGAAACCGATCGTCAACCAAGCCATTGCCCTAGCCGATGTGGTCAAATTCTCTGATGATGAGTTGCTTTACCTGACCGATACCGATGCACTAGAGGCTGGGTTGAACGCAATTGAAAGCTATAACAATACTCTAGTGTTGGTTACACAAGGCGCGAAAGGCGCTCTAGTCGTATTTGAGGGTCACCACCGTTTACTGGCTGGTCAGGCAGTTACACCGATTGATACCACCGGCGCTGGCGACGCTTTCGTTGGTGGCTTACTGGCTAAACTTTCTCAAAGCAGTGATTGGGCGACTCAAGAAACCATTGATTCAGCGGTTGTCTGGGCAAATGGTTGCGGTGCGTTAGCGACAACTCAAAAAGGCGCTATGACAGCTCTGCCCACACAGCAACAACTGCTCGACTATATCTAGCAAAGCTTACCAAACCCCAAATGATAAATTTGGGGTTTTATTGCCATCGATTAACGCACCGACTTAAAGGGCGCCGCGCTCGGATTGAGCTTCTTGATGGTCACTGGTGAACGTGCGCCATGGAGAGAAATACTCGTGGCATCAGGGGCAGTAAAGACACGAGATGTCATCACCGCGTCACCGTGGTTAACAAATATCTCAACCGAAGAGTTATCTGCCAAAATCCTGAGATTTATGCGCTCAGACTGCACTGGAAGTTCTCGGATACTATCCTGAGCCCAATTAAGAGTGTTCGAACGATCTAGAATCAAACGCGACTTATCCATATCAGCATGCACAATCAGCTTATGCTCACTGCCCTCAAATAGGTGCAAAGTCGCCCCCCACTCCAACTCGATACTGAGATCATACGACTTGGTCTTTAGATCGTAGGGTTCGTTTGTGAGCTCAATTCTGGTCTGGGACGCCACTAAACGATCAAGTTCGCCAATCGGCCACTGGATTAACTTGCCCTCTTTGACGCTTAACTCTCGCATTGCAGTGAGCTGGTGTATCCAACCATTCTCTACGCTAGGCTGATCCACCTCATCTGGTAATCCCATCCAAGCACACAAAATCCGACGGCCATCAGGCGTTAGCATGGTTTGGGGAGCGTAAAAGTCGAAACCATAATCCAGATAGGCAAATTCCCCAAAATCGATACCTTGCTGATTGTTCCAGTTCGCTTTCACAATCCCATTCTGGTGAGGAACCGTGTTATGCGGTGAGAATGATTCAATACCCTGTGGCCCGATAATGAGATAGTGTTGTTCATCTAGTATGAACATATCTGGGCATTCCCACATATAACCGAAGTCACCCAACTCTGCACCATACAGACCATCATACTGCCAATTTTCCAGATCATTTGAGCGATACAGCGCGATGCGGCCTTTTAACTCCGTTGTCTGCGCGCCGAGTAGCATCAGCCACTCTTGGTTGTGACGGATGATTTTAGGATCGCGGATATGTGGCGTGACACCATCAGGTAATTCAGAAATTACAGGACCACGTTTAACGAAGTTACGCCCGTCGCTTGAAACCGCAACGCACTGCGTCGTATGCCGGTCACGTTGCTGACCAATGCGAGTATTGCCAGTATAAAACAGCATCAATTGTTCATTGTGGCTAACGGCATGGCCAGAAAATACGCCGTGAGAATCAAACCAATCCGAAGGAGTAAGAACCACGGACTGCCAACGCCAATTGATCAAATCCGTGCTGGTTTGATGGACCCAATGCTTATCCTTGTGCTGGCAAGCATACGGGTACCACTGATAAAACAAATGATACTCACCGTTATGATAAATGAAACCATTAGGGTCATTGAGAAGCCCGTTTGGCGGTGAAATGTGCCACTCAGGCCGGTAAGGACACTCAGTAGGTATCGTACGCTTCGTTAAGTGGCTCTGCTGACGGTCAGCAATTACCTGGCCAATTTCGAGCAGCTCGTTACGACCTATTGACTCGGGTCTATCGAATACCAGTTGATACTCACCCAATACATTCGTCACCTCGTAGGGGTATTCACCTCGAGTGATCAAATCTATTTCAGCGACAGAGAAAATCAGCTTGTCCTCAGGAGCCAATACCCGAGTTATGTTGTTTTTGCCTCCGCATAGGGAGAAATAGTGCGCAATGGACATCAAAACTTACCTAAAAAATTGGGAACGTTTGCAAAATTACATTATCAACAACCAAACTACAAGATACATTACGGTCTTAATGCGGGTTCTCTGTGATCACAGGCACAAAAAAACCTAGCTCAAGCTAGGTTTAAGTATATGGTCTCGTTAAGTTACTTGCAGGTATCGCGAGCGATATTTTGGAAAGTTAACACAACCTTACTCATCACTTGGGGTGCACCGTCAATTAACTCAAGTAGCATCTTGGCTCCACTTTCTCCTGCTTTATCAAAAGCATAGTTAAAAGTTGACAGACTTGGGGAGTTGATATAGCCCAACTCATCATTCCCCACCCCTAGCACTTTCACTTCCTTGCCGACTTCAATATCTGCTTCTTTAAGCGCCTTGATTGCCCCAACGGCGATTCGGTCGGTTGCGCAGAATACGCCATCCATTGTTGGATACTCGTGGATAAGCTGCTTCATATTGGCATAACCAGACTCAATGCTAAATTCGCCATGGCAGTGAAACAGTAGCTCATTCGCCTGACTCATTGCCAAAGCTTGTTTTAAGCCTTCAGAGCGAAGTTTGTCGACTGCAAGGTCAGTATCAGGCACACCAATAAAGCCGATATTCTGACAACCCGCAGCCAATAGGCGATTACCCGCTTCAAACCCTACACGTAGATCATCGTGAACTACACTGGGAATATTGAACAGAGAACCATCCTGACCAACCAGTACTACGGGGGATTTTGACTGATTAATCGCCATAACCAACTGCTGATCAATGTGAGTAGCATAGAGGACAATGCCTTCTACCCTCTTTTGATTAAACAATTGAATATACTCAATTTCTTTCTCACCAGACTGTTGAGTGCTGGCAAGTAAAACCTGCTTTCCCGCTTGATCAAATATACGACTTAAGCCATCGACGCCCTGAGCGGTGGCGTTTGAAGATACCCGAGGAACAATCACACCCACTAGGTTAGTTTTTTGCGATTTTAGATCTTTAGCGACTTGGTTAACGACATAACCTACCTCTTCTACCGCTTTCATCACCTTAACTTGGGTGGCTTTTTTTACTCCATACTCGTTATTAATGACCCGAGATACGGTAGATTTTGAGACTCCGGCCAATTTTGCGACGTCATGTAAACTTGCCATGAAAGAAAGCCTTAATAAGTTATTGGGATTATTTGCAAAAACTAGCAGATTTTGGCACAAAATCCACTTTGCCCAAACGGTTTAGCAAAATAATTTAGCAGATCTAGTTCACATAAAGCCACACTATACTTTGACTGAATGAGATTGATCGAAAAGAATCACTTTTGCAAACGTTCCCAAAAGAGTCATTCGCGCTCTTGTGAACTATTAATTACATAAGCTACAGATAATATTCGGGGTTTGGAATGAACTATCCAATAATTGCAAAAGAGCTGCTGGAACTGCTTGGCGGTAAAGACAACCTTCAAGCGCTCGCCCACTGTGCGACACGCCTTCGTTTAGCACTCAAAGACGAGTCGCTGATTAATGAAGAAAAGATCAGTAACTTAGATGGCGTTAAAGGCCAGTTTAAGGTTGCTGGCCAATATCAGATCATTTTCGGTTCTGGTATTGTCAATCAAGTTTACGCTGAAATGGCTAAGCTTACAGGAATGACCGAGATGTCAACGAATG
Source organism: Vibrio sp. TRT 29B02 (assembly GCF_050113655.1). Taxonomy (NCBI): domain Bacteria; kingdom Pseudomonadati; phylum Pseudomonadota; class Gammaproteobacteria; order Vibrionales; family Vibrionaceae; genus Vibrio; species Vibrio sp. TRT 29B02. The sequence continues at coordinate 131,121 of NZ_JBNJOJ010000003.1, read as the reverse complement.
ACGTCGCCAGTGCTGGAGCTCAAAAGCAGAACATTGTTCAGCGCGCGGTCAAAGGTCTATCCGATATCTTCGTACCCATCATTCCTGCCATTGTTGCTGGTGGTCTGTTAATGGGTATTTTCAACTTGCTCACTGCGCAAGGACTCTTCATCGAAGGCCAATCTCTGATCGAAGCCAATCCTGGTCTCGCCGATCTTGCAAGTATGATTAATACCTTCGCTAACGCTCCTTTTGTCTATCTTCCCGTTCTGTTAGCTTTCTCTGCCAGTAAAAAATTCGGCGGTAACCCGTTCCTTGGTGCCGCATTGGGTATGTTAATGGTGCACCCTGACCTTCTCAATGGCTGGGGCTTTGGTGGTGCCAGCGTAGCGGGAACAATCCCTACTTGGAATATTTTTGGTTTCGAGATCCAAAAAGTCGGTTACCAAGGTTCCGTACTGCCTGTTCTTGTATCCGCCTTCATTCTAGCAAAAGTGGAAAATGGACTACGTAAAGTTATTCCCTCGGTTCTCGACAACCTGCTCACTCCCATGCTTGCGATCTTCATCACTGGCTTCCTGACATTTACACTCGTTGGCCCTATTACACGTGATCTCGGCTTCCTTCTTGGTGATGGATTAAACTGGCTTTATGACTCAGCAGGCTTCATCGGTGGTGCACTATTAGGATTTATCTACGCTCCATTTGTCATCACAGGGATGCACCATAGTTTTATCGCCATCGAGACACAGCTTCTCGCCGATATTGCAGTGACTGGCGGCACCTTTATCTTCCCAATTGCTGCTATGTCTAACATTGCTCAAGGCGCAGCCGCATTGGCGGTAGGCTTTACCACTAAAGATATTAAGTTGAAAGGCATTGCGATGCCGTCAGGTGTGACTGCTTTGCTCGGCATTACTGAACCCGCGATGTTCGGCGTTAACCTGAAACTGCGTTATCCATTTATTGCTGCTATTCTAGGTGCTGCATGTGCTAGCGCGTTTATCACCCTTTTCAATGTCAAAGCTCAAGCGTTAGGTGCTGCGGGTCTACCTGGTATTATCTCTATCGTCCCTGACAAACTAGGCTACTACATTGCGGGTATGGCTATCTCATTCGTGGTTGCATTCGGCCTCACTCTGGTGCTTGGTGCTCGCGAACAGATCAAGTCAGCAAATACCGCAGCAGCATAAACTGCTTTACTCTGTCCCCTGTAGCCAAAGCTTGTTTTGGCTCCGCCCCACTTAGCAGTGGGGCATTTTCGTTGGTTCGATTTGCACTGTCTTTCTACTGTAGCGACATAAAAAAATGCCACTGGCTTACGCTAGTGGCATTTTTTATTGCTTCACTATAAGGAGATTAATCGCGGAGTGTTGCGCCAAATTTCTCTGAGACGTGAGCAACGATTGTATCGACTGCGCCTGCAATGTCCGCATCTTCAAGAGTGCGTTCTACAGATTGTAGTGTAAGCGCAATAGCTAGGCTCTTCTTGCCTTCTTCTACGCCTTTACCAACGTAAACGTCAAACAGACGAGCATCTTTCAGAAATTCACCACCCTGCTCTAGACATGCTGCAACGATGTCACCAGAAGCGGTCGCTTCGTCAACAACAACAGCAATGTCGCGGCGGTTTGATGGGAACTTAGAAAGCTGAACCGCTTCTGGGATCACTTTAGTGCTAATTGCATTCCATTCTACTTCGAACACGATAGTGCGGCCGTTTAGACCAAACTTACGCTCTAGCTCTGGGTGAACAGTACCGATAACACCAATTTGCTTGCCGTCAACAAGGATCGCAGCAGACTGACCTGGGTGAAGCGCTGGATTCGCAGCTTTATCTTCTGCTGAAAGCGCAGCAAAAGAGTAAATGCTTTGGTTAGCGGTTAGCTCAAGTACAGCTTCTAGATCGCCTTTTAGGTCGAAGAAATCAACAGTGTTGGTCGCGATATCCCAGTGCTCTTCGCTGCGAGTACCCGCAATAACACCAGCCAGCATAGGCTCCTGACGCATACCATTTTCAGCAGATTCACATGGAATGAAACGCAGACCGTATTCAAACAAGCGAACACGTGGCTGTTGACGTTTTTGGTTATGAACAACCGTGTTCAGAAGGCCTTGAATGAGACCTAGACGCATCGCTGACATATCCGCTGAAATAGGGAAAGGCAGGATTAATGGTTCAATACCCGGAACGATAAGTTTCTGCTGCTCTGGCTCAACGAAGCTATAGGTAATCGCTTCTTGGTAACCACGATCAACCAGTAGATTACGAACGCGTTTTAGCGGAATGTCTGCTTCAACGTGGTCGTGCATCTTAAGTGCCGCCACTGGATTTTGGTTAGGGATGTTGTCGTAACCGTAGATACGACCCACTTCTTCAACCAGATCTTGCTCAATGGCAATGTCAAAACGCCATGTTGGTGCTGTTGCTGTCCAACCTGCATCTGTTGTTTCAACCGTTAGGCCAAGACGCTCTAGGATTTCAACAACATCGCTGTCTGCAATGTGGTGGCCTAGTAGGCTGTCTAGTTTGGTACGACGTAGTGATACTGTGTTTGCTTTTGGTAGGTCCGCTTGCGACTCAACAGCAACCACTGGAGCTACTTCACCACCACAGATCTCAACTAGAAGTTCTGTTGCACGCTCCATTGCGCTCGTTTGTAGTGCGAAATCGACACCACGCTCAAAACGCATTGAAGAATCTGTGTGCAGACCGTAGCTACGCGCGCGACCACGAATGTGATCTGGTGCGAAGAAAGCACACTCTAGTAGCACGTCTTTGGTTTCAGACGTAACACCAGATTGTTCACCACCAAAGATGCCCGCAATCGCTAGCGCTTTGTTGTGGTCAGCAACAACAAGAGTATCGGCGTTAAGTTCAGCTTCAGTGCCATCTAGAAGCGTGAGCTTCTCGCCCTGCTCTGCCAAACGAACCACGATACCGCCGTCGATCTTGGCAAGATCGAATGCGTGCATCGGTTGACCTTGCTCTAGAAGAACAAAGTTAGTGATGTCAACAACTGGGTCGATAGAGCGAATACCACAACGGCGCAGTTTCTCTTGCATCCAAAGTGGTGTTTCTGCTTGCACATTGACGTTTTTAATCACACGACCTAGGTAACGAGGACACGCCGCTGGCGCTTTCACTTCGATAGAAACTTGATCGTCGATAGCGGGAGCAACAGGGTTTACTGCTGGCTCAGTGACATCAGCACGGTTAAGAACGCCCACTTCACGAGCCATACCACGAATGCTGAAACAGTCCGCTCGGTTTGCCGTTAGGTCAACGTCTACTGTCACGTCATCTAGCGCTAGGAATTCACGGAAATCAGTACCGATTACCGCATCTTCCGCCAGTTCCATAATGCCATCTGATTCTACGTCAATGCCTAGCTCAGAGAATGAGCACAGCATGCCATGTGATGGTTGACCACGTAGTTTGGCTTTCTTGATTTTGAAATCGCCTGGTAGCACAGCACCAACCGTTGCAACTGCAACCTTGATGCCTTGACGACAGTTAGACGCGCCACAAACGATGTCCAACAGTTCTTCTGCACCAACATCGACTTTAGTAACGCGTAGCTTATCTGCGTCTGGGTGCTGACCGCACTCAACCACTTGACCAACTTTAACGCCAGTGAAAGAACCCGCTACCGGTAGAACGTCGTCTACTTCTAGACCCGCCATAGTGATTTGGTGCGTTAGTTCGTCAGTGGATACCGCAGGGTTTACCCACTCACGAAGCCATGATTCGCTGAATTTCATAGTGATGTATCCCCTGGATTACTTGAACTGTTTTAGGAAACGAAGATCGTTCTCGAAGAACGCACGTAGGTCGTTTACGCCGTAACGAAGCATAGTTAGACGTTCAACACCCATACCAAATGCAAAACCAGAGTATTTCTCAGGGTCAATTCCTACGCTGCGCAGTACGTTCGGATGAACCATGCCACAACCTAGAACTTCTAGCCATTTGCCGTTTTTACCTTTTACATCCACTTCTGCTGAAGGCTCAGTGAATGGGAAGTAAGATGGGCGGAAACGAACTTCAACTTCCTCTTCAAAGAAGTTACATAGGAAGTCATGCAGGATGCCTTTTAGCTGAGCGAAGTTAACGTTCTCGTCTACTAGCATGCCTTCCACTTGGTGGAACATTGGCGTGTGCGTTTGGTCGTAGTCGTTACGGTAAACACGGCCCGGTGCGATGAAACGGAATGGTGGTTTGCCATTTTCCATCGTACGGATCTGAACGCCTGACGTATGGGTACGCAGCATTAGATCTGGATTGAAGAAGAAGGTATCGTGATCAGTACGAGCTGGGTGATCTTCTGCGATGTTTAGCGCATCAAAGTTGTGGAATGCATCTTCAATCTCAGGACCAGACTCAGTGTTAAAGCCTAACTCACCAAAGAACTGCTCGATACGCTCTACAGTACGAGTAACAGGGTGCAAACCGCCGTTCTCAATGCGACGACCTGGTAGCGTTACGTCAATCGTTTCAGCAGCTAGCTTCGCTTCAAGTTCTGCACTTTGAAGTGCATCTTTACGCGCAGCAATCGCTTGCTGAACAACGCCTTTCGCTTTGTTGATCTCTTGACCAGCTTCACGGCGTTCTTCTGGTGGTAGTTTACCTAGGCTTTGAAGTTGAACAGTCAGTTCACCTTTTTTACCTAGATACTGAACACGCACTTCATCAAGTGCGACTAACGAATCTGCAGCTTCAATTGCCGCGTTCGCGTTAGCAATGATCTCTTCTAGATGTTGCATCGTTTCCTCATCTACCTACACCTATATGCAAGTCATAGGCATAAGTGGTAGTGTCCATTTTAGGTAGAGCAATTATATACTCATACCCGACAGGGATTTTGGGTCTATAAATAGCTATACATAGTAACGAATGACTGATGCAAATCCAAACTGAAATCTGCTTATTTACTGCCTTTGGGCAAAAATTCACCTCAACGCTTGATAAAAGTGTTTTTCATACCCAGTTATTTGGCATGAGAAGTATAGAAAGGAGTCACAATGACAGTAATCATCAATCCAATCCAACCAACTGATGACAGTGAGATTCGTGCAATCATTAAAGCGGTTGGCGCAGAATATGGCGCCATTGGTGAAGGATTTGGCCCGTCAGACCCTGAAGTGGATGCGATGAGCCAAAGCTACACACTGGATAAACAGAGTCTGTATCTCGTTGCGAGCATTGATGGCAAGATCGTCGGAGGCTGTGGATTAGCCCCCTTTAATCACTCACAACAAACCTGTGAGTTGAAAAAACTGTTCTTGTTACCACAAAGTCGCGGTCTAGGCCTTGGTAAACAGCTAACTGAACTCTGTTTAGAGTTCGCGACGCAGCAAGGCTTCAGTGAGTGCTATTTAGATACACTCACTTCGATGAAGTCCGCTATTTCACTGTATGAAAAACTGGGCTTTACACATCTTGAGCAACCGCTAGATGGTACAGAACATAGTTCATGTGATGTCTGGATGCTAAAGAAGTTATAGCTCCATCGATATATCTGCCGCACTTGACACGCGATTGCGGCCTTCGGCTTTCGAGCGATACACCGCGTTGTCGGCTTCTTTGATCAAATCATTGAAGTCGTTCATTGCAGAAGTGCGCTCCCCTACACCAACGCTAATACTTCCTCTCCAAACACTTTGCCCCACTGGTACTAGCATTTGATTCACTTTGTTTCGAGTCAGTTCAGCAATGTGCATACCACCCGCTAGATCCGTGTTAGGACAAATCACAAAGAATTCGTCTCCACCTAAGCGACAAACAAGATCGTCACTTCTAAACGAGTCAGCCAGCGTTTGAGCAAGCTCAACTAACAATCGGTCGCCCGCGTCATGGCCTGCGGTATCGTTCACTTGTTTAAAGTAATCGACATCGATCATGATACAAACCAGTGGTTCTTTGTTGTGTATCGATTCATGCCAGTAAGTTTTGAGTTTGCGAATAGCACAACGGCGGTTTGGCAACTTAGTCAAAGAATCCGTCAGTGACAATTCTTCAAGCTGCTTGTTAACCCTCGACAACTGCTGGGTGCGCTCTAACACCTTGTCTTCTAGGCACTGGTTTAGCTCTAGTAGCTCTTTATTTCGCTCTGACACCTGCTCAAACAGTCCATTCAAAGCTTTTAGCAACGGCTCAGTGGAGGAGTCTTGCTTTTTCTCTTCTGTTTCCCAAGCTAGCTTAGGATCAACCCCCGATTCAATCTGCTTCACCTGACGAGACATATTCTGATCGATGCCAAGTATGTGGTAAGCCAACCAATGGATAAGAAAGTTGAGTAGATGCTCAGAAGCCTTTTTATTTCCTTCATTGATAAACGCTTGCATACTCAAAATATCAGCCATAAACGCTCTGTGTATCTTGATATGCTCTTCAACATGCTTTTGATAGACACCAGCGGTGCGCATCAAGTTTTCTTCTTCCTTAAAGTGGAACTCGGCGTATCGCGACAGCTCAAACAACGCTATGCGTATATCTTGCATAGAGATGTTGTTCTGTGCGATCAGAGCACCATAGCGGTTAATGATTTCGACCAAGTATTGATGCTGTTCATCGACATCATCCAACCCTGTTTCATAACAGCTATCCCATTCAAATGATTTCATTCAACCTAGCCTTACAAATCATTCATTGCCCTTACCAATAAGGGCAATAACATAATTACCTTAACTGATTAGGGGCGATAATACATGCTTTTAACTCAAGGCTAAGGGGTCTGCATCAAAAAAAGGGAACTTGATCAGCCCCCTACAATAATGGAATCAATATCACACTTGAAAAGGGTGACATAGGCACACTTTAGAAGTAATACTCTAGCGAAAATTCAATCAAGTCATCCTTGCGGGCAAAATAGAGCAAATCGTTCGGGCTTTCATTAGCGAACAGCCAAGCATTGATGTTCCATGAGAGATGATTGGTCAAACGACTCGATGCCTCTAGTTTGGCATTATATACGTCGCTATGATCTAAATCCTGTGTCAGACCAACCAATACTTCCGTACTATCTTCATCATTGAGCGCAAAACGCGTACCAAGAAACAGATCGTTCTGACCGATGTTCTGCGCATTGTTACCACGGCTATCATAGAGATACTCAGCGATCAGGCCGATATCCCAGTTTGTTTCGAATGGCCCAACGATGGTGTATTCAAAGCCAGACACTAGACCAGTGTGGTGGTCTAAGCTATCTCGGTAGATGCTTTCCATTTTCCACAGCCAATCACCGACGATCCCCTGAATATCGAGACCTATCTGTTTCGCTTGTGCGTAATATGGCTTAAGTTCTCTTTGTTCAAGTTGATAATAGGGATCTCGATTGGTGCCTTGAAAATAGCTTAAACCGATATCCCAATCGCCATACATCTTCGAATACCTTAACGCATAATCGATATGTTGCTCTTGGCGGGAGGACTCATAATTTGCTGAATTTGAGACTGGAATGGTCGGCCTAAGTCTTCCATCTTCGCCGGCAAATGTGCGCTCTCTAAAATAGGGCAACACCATTGCATCGAGGGTTCCCCACTCCTTAATCGAAGTCAGGTGCACCATTGGCTGGCCCAACTTATCTTCCCCTTCTACAGATTCAACCGCATCCGTTTGGTTAACGATGTCCACCAGATGCGTCGATTCCGTCACACCCCAAAAAACCTTACCAATCCCAACTCGCAGCTCATAGTCATCCCAATAAGTTAAGTAGAGCGCTTCGCGGATATCGCCATGAGTCCGTTCACTATCAAGGCTATCGGCACGGTAGAACGGTACAAAGGTAAAATCCGAGTTATCACTCACTTGCCAATAAAACTCCGGTTCTGCAACGAATGAGCTCTGTGCTTTGTTCTGCCCTTGTAGGCCACTTGAGAAAAACTGTCGGTGCTCTATGTTGACTTGTCCGGACAACTCAGCTGCGTGACATTGTAACGCAATCACAGTCAGTAGTCCGCTGGCCAACAATTGGCCAGCATTCGTTAGTATTTGCTTCATAAATCCCCTCACTTAATACGATTGAGGATGTTTTTCTCGAAATCCTTTTCCGTCAGTCCCGTCTTAAACGCCATACTACTGGTGGTTAAAATTGTACTTTTACCCGTTTGATGATTAACCATCGCCATTGTATGGGCTCGCCAGAACTTATCGAGGTACTGCTTGTAATCTGTGAATGCCAATGTTTTAAGCAGTGAGCCTTTACGGTCATAAAACTCTACTTTTAATGGTCGGTAGTGCTGCTTATCCAACCAAACCAACTGCTTGGTGTAGCCGGAGTTTTGATCTGTTGGCGTCTGTTCCAACAAATAGACTTGCGTGTCATCAATGACCTGATCACCGAGATAGTTAAAGTTATACTTCTCTAGCTCAAATGAGCTCAAATCCTCATAGGCAAACTCACTCCCCATGAATGGGCCCGATTTATTGCGAGATGATATACGCTTCACTCGTTTAAGCGCCGGTAGATAGAGCCATTGGTCATCGGCTTTCACGCTGTGTGAGTGGTTCAAAAATGCCGTACCTTTCACGTCACGGGGTTGATCAAATATAGTTAGTCCTTTGTCTCCATCATTCGCGACTTCGAACGACTTTAGGCGCATTGCTCGCGTACTACTCTCACCCTGAGCGTTTTTCAATATCATTTCCATCGTCGCAACCGAGTCTTGCCAACCCTCATCACGGGCTTTGCGCTCGGTAGCGATTTCCAACCCACGCTCTGGTGTCGCCAACGCTTGGCTACTCCCGGCAAGTAATGTCATTAAAGTGACCGTCTTAATCATTGCAATTGAGGTTCGTTTCATGTTGATTTCCTTAATAACTTGTCGTTTGTGTCACTGGTGAACGATGTTGATTCTCTGTTTCTAACTCTTTTTCGAGGTAGCTTGCTGTATCGAAACGCATCAACAATGCGGGTAAGAAAATAAAGTCTACGACGAGCGCGATAAAGATAACCATTGCACTGAGCTGACCCATATCCGCATTGAGTCTAAAGCTCGACATAGCCAGTACAGAGAAGCCTGCGATGAGAACAACGGTGGTGATCCATAGTGCTCGGCCAACAGTGTGAAAAGCGTAACGCACTGCCTGTTCAGCGGACTGACCTTGGCGACGGGCTCGTTGATATTTAGCGAGGAAATGCACTGAGTCATCGACGACGATGCCTAACGTCAAAGTCACAACAACAGATAGGCCTAAGTTAATCTCACCAGACGTCACTCCCCATAATCCAAAACCGATAATTGCCGGAGCCATATTAGGCACGACGCTAATCAATCCCAACCTGACCGAGCGCAGGGCGAAAATCATCAATGCCGAGATTAATATCAACGTGATAGGCAACGTTGATAGCATACTCGCCATGTTTGTTTCACCAATATGCGCAAACATTAGTGAAGGGCTCGAAGCGACAACCTGATACTGAGGGGCGTTAGCTGCGAACCAGTCGTAAATGCGATTTTCTAGCTCAACCAGTTCTACGCTGCCTAAGTTATCGACGGTCACGACCATTTTGATCGAAGACTTGTCGACATTGATTTGGTTATTTAAATCTAAGCCATAAGGCAGTGACATTTCATAAAGCAACAAATACTGTGCTGCCAGCTCACGATCCAGTGGCAAGGTGTAGTAGAGCTCGTCGTCACTATGCATGTTCTTATTTAGACGTTTATAAACGTCGGACAAGGTTGCCACATGATCAGTCTCTGGCTGATCTCGTAACCAACGTGAAAAGTCACCTATTGATTGCAGAAAAATCGGGTCAGCGATACCTTGCGACTGATTGGTTTTGATTGCGATACTGATGTTCGTCATACCGCTAATTCGTTGTTCCATAAAGTCCGCAGCTTGCCTGAACTCACTTCCTGTGCCGAAATACTTCACCGATTCGTCATTAACTTTGTTCAGCGGCAGTAACGTCGCCGATACCGCTATGACGAGTGCAGATACTGGTAATAACGCTTTGCGGTTTTTTACTACCCAATCACCCAATTTATCCATAAAGTCCGAAGACTTAGGCTGATCTGCGTAATCTGCTTTTATGCGCAGAGGCATCACCTTTAGCAGTGCGGGTAATAAAGAGACCGATAAAAAGCAAGCGATCATCACACCCAGCGCAGCAAGGTTGCCGAAATCGCGCAATACGGGCGAGTCAGACATGTTCATCATCAAAAAGCCAATCGACGTCGTGACAGAAGTAATCAAGATGGGTACAAAGTTAATCGCGATACTCTGATCAATAGCGTAGGATTTGCTATACCCTTTCCTCATGTTTTGACGCATTGTTGCGATGACATGAACACAATCCGCGACTGCCAATGTCATCACCAGCGTAGGTATATTCACTGTCGCCGTGCTCAAGAACATTCCAGCCCATCCAGACAGACCCATGGTCGAAGTCACTGCACCAATGATAACGACTAAAGTAGCGACAACACTCAATGGCGAGCGAAGCATAAGCGTTAGAAAAACAAGGATGACCAGTAACATAGTGGGTACTAAGGTCGAGCTATCCTGCTGTGCTGCTGCCATAAACGCGTGGTTCATTGCGATAATGCCAGCCTTGTGAAACTCGATATCTGGGTACTTTTGCTGATATTCCGCTATTAATTGATTTGCGTAGTCTACAACCTCAAGAACCTCTCCGGTTTTTTCGATATCCGGTAGCTGTACCGTTATATTGACGACCGTAACATCGCCCTTTGCAGAGATTAAAGAGTGCTTAACGACTGGCTCTGATAGCGCAATATTTTTAATTTTTTCAATTCTCTGCTCCGTCAGTGGATAGTCTTCCAACAGCAGGTCTTCAACAATTAAATCGTCGTCTTCTGCTTCCGTATGTTGGTAGTTAGCCAGAGAATCTACGCGGCTAGAATAAGGGATTTGCCAAGCATCTTTGGTCAGTTGTTGAACAAGAGTTAAAGTTCTTTCCTCGAACACATTACCACTGTGTGGCGCAATAACGATCGCAAGGTTGTCAGACTTAGCAAATGTGGTCTGAATTTCGTCAAACGCTCGCAACTGAGCGTTCTGACCGTCGAAAAAGATATTGTAGTCACCTCTAAAATAGAGATTCTTGGCGCCTATGGTCGCCGTTACCAGCAAACATAGAGTAATCAGTAATACCCACCAACTCATGCGAGTGGGTAAGGTTAACAAGTTCGGTGGTTGTTTTGAGGTTGGCTTTTGTGCTGTCATCACACTCTCCGTTTGTGACGTTTCGTCAAAAATCATCATTTAAAAACCAGCATCGGCTGGTATTTAAACAACAAAACTGTTATCAAGCGCTATCAGTTGATCTTCAGTGTCATTTTTTGACGATTCGTCACTAAGGGCGATTTTAAAAGCCCACTTGGGCTTTTAAATAAGTGATCTATCGGCCAACAGAGTTGAGATATTCGATCTCTTGAGCAAACAACTCTTGCTCAACTCGTTGCCAGGTCTTTCGGTAATCCCACTCACTAGAGAGAGGTTTCCAGTTAAGACCATCCAACAGCATATTCGCGTTATGTAACACAGAGAATGGATCTTGAATACGTTTGATACAGTGGCTGTTTGACGCATTTTGAGCTAGGGCGTTGGAGCCAAAAGCGATTGACCAGTTGGCAAAAACAATCGCATCAGAACCGATACCGGGGGAAAACTTTAAATCCCCCTGCTCAACGGCAAAATTGACCAGTTGATCAGCGTTACTGATCACTTGCTCTTCAAGCTCATTAAGCACTTTAACCCGTTCTGGTGAAGCTTTCTCAAGAACCCATGGGCTCTTCGCCATGATTGCACATGTTGAAAGTACAGGCTCCATACGTGCATATATACGATAACCTACATGCATCGCTATCACTTTTTCACGGGTGCTTCCATCAAACTCAGCTGCCCTTGCAAACAAAATACCTTCGCTTCTCAACGAGTGAATGCAAAGCGCTAAAATCACGTCTTCTTTGCTGCAAAAATGGTTATAGATCGTTCCTTTTGAGTAGGCACTCGCAGAGGTCAACTTATCCATAGTTAAGTTACTCCAACCCTGCTCCTGAACCAAAGACTTGGCAAGAAGAGTTAGCTCAACTTCTCTATCTGCGATAGCCTGCTGCTTTTTGGAACGCCCAAAACTGCACCCAGAACTTTCTTTTTTGTCACTTTTACTACAACCAAAGCCAAACATGATTCATCAATCCGTATCTGTCCATTACTCCTTAATGTCTTAATTGTAACACGAATAACGAAAGCGTGATAAATCACTTTTATGACGCATCGTCATTTTTGACATTTCGTCATAATAGTGCATTTATTGATCATTGCAAGCGCTTTTAAATAAAATATTTATGGCAGTGATAATTGATTCTCACTGCTAAGATAAGGTGACAGTCGTTTTATGAGGAACCTATGACGATGAGCGCTTTCAATGTTTGGACAGCCACCCTATTATCTCTCACCGCATCGCTTTCAACCCATGCTTGGCAAGCAGACATCATAGTATCTGGTCTTAATGTGCCATGGGGAATGAGCGCGTTTAATGATGATCAACTCATGGTGACGCAACAAAACGGCGAAATAGGTGTAGTGACTCTCTCTACAGGCAATTACAGTACCATTGCAAAGCTCGTCCAGTCACAAGCGTATGGACAAGGCGGATTGCTCGATGTTGCACACTCGCCGTTTAACAAGCATCACTTCTATTTCACTTATTCAAAGGTGGTGGGCTCTGCCATCGAAACCACGCTTGCTCGTGCCAGCTACAAAGATGGCACACTCTCTGACTGGACAGATTTGGTCGTGACACAATCCGGTTCTGATACCGGACGACACTTTGGTAGTCGAATTACCTTCGATACCCACTTCGTCTATTTCTCTGTCGGAGATCGCGGTGAACGAGATAATGGACAAAACCTGGCGACCCATGCAGGAAGTATTCTTAGAGTATTACCCGACGGTACGACTCCACCAGACAATCCATTTACTAATGTCAAGGGCGCTCAAGGTGAGATATGGAGCTATGGTCATCGCAATCCTCAAGGGCTCTACTATGATCGTCAGAGTACAACCTTGTGGTCTATTGAACACGGTCCTCGTGGTGGTGATGAGATAAACCAGATCGTTAAGGGGGCCAATTATGGGTGGCCTGTAACTTCTCATGGTAAGGAATATTGGGGGCCTATCGCAGTCGGAGAGGCGACAGAAAAAGAAGGGATAGTCTCGCCAACTAAAGTGTATATACCATCGATTGCACCCAGTTCATTGCTGCTATACAGTGGCAGTCAATATCCTCAGTTATCAGGAAAATTATTAGCGGGAGCCTTGAAGTTGACCCACATTAACGTGGTCAAGATAGACAACAACCAAGCGATGGAAGAAGAGCGAATCCTGACAGAATTAGGTGAAAGGATACGTGATCTCGAAGTGCTTCCCAATGGAGAGATCGTATTCAGTACCGACAGTGGCAAAATCTATCGCTTGGTAGACGAGCACAATTAGCTTAATGACGTTTATCTATCTGCCCAAGAGGTTTGGTTACGCCCGCTCTGTTTACTTAGATACAACGCTTTATCGGCGAGATTAAATAACGCTGTCTGCATTGCTTGGTGAGACATGTAGCGTTGGTCAAAGTCTTGCTCACTCGCGAGAGCACCACCTATCGATACGGTCACTCGTCCATATGGCTGATTGCCTTCATGGGCGATATTCAATGCCTCTACCGCCTTCCTCACGCGCTCACTAAACTGAACCAGTTCTGTCTTATCGGTTCTAGCCAAAAGGATGACTAACTCTTCACCCCCGTAGCGAAAGGCAAGATCACTCTCACGCGCCACCTTATTGATGACTGCCCCCACTTCGGACAATGCGTTATCACCAGCCGTATGCCCATAAATGTCATTGAACGCTTTAAAGTTATCGACATCACAGACCAAGGTCGCAACATACTGCCCATTGCTCAGTTGACGCTTAAAGAATGGTATTGCCGCTCGCGAATACTTGTAACGTGATCCCAAGCCCGTTAATGGGTCTGTATCTGACCTAGCACGTAAGATGCTGAGTTGATTGTCTAATTTAATCAATAAGCTATGGTAGGCTTGTGCTAATTGGCCGATTTCATCACTTCGATTCAGTTCACGAAAGTGTGCAATATTGGCGTGGGTCGTATCAGAACGCATATGCGCTGCCAATGATTTAAGAGGTGAAACAATCCAGTGAGATACCCAACCAATTAACACCAAAGAGATCGCAAGCGCGACAATCGCCTCTGCAACAATCTCTTCAACCAAGGAACGTTGCAGATTAGTCAACTCACTGGCATCAAACACCGCCCATATCTCCCCTCCCATTGAGTTGGTCAAAGGAATAACGACATTCAGCGCACACAGCTCTTCATCGAGATAGTAACCTTCCCCTAAGGTTGCAGGTTTCGTCCACGGCACAAAGATATCTTTTTCAATATCTAAACTTTTCGCCATCGACTCATGTTCGCGCATGAGGCGACTTTTAATAAACAATAACTTCTTTTTGCGTATAGGGTTATCGAAGTTGACTGAATCGATTGACTCATTCATCGCTGTTAATTTGATCTCGAGCTGCTCAAACTCTTCGAGGTTCACATCAGCACGCCATAGATATTCAAAACGCTTAAAAAAGCGGATACGGACATCTTGAGCTGAAAAATCTGACTTACCTGTCACTTCTAGATATTCAAGATCATCGATGGACGAAAACAGTTGGCCTGTTGCCGAGGCGGTGAGATTTGAGTAATTGGTTCCGGCGACTGACGTTGAAAGAAACGGGATATGCGGTGCGAGCGTCAGTTTTGCCAACGATGCAGAATATTCGATATGCCGATTCCACTCACTATGATAACGAGTGTAACTGAATCCAGAGACAAGGATCATCACCAGTAAGACGTGCGAAAGCACCAACATTTGATTGATAGAAAGCTTAGAGCACAGCCTTCTGGGAGCATTTGTCACTATCACACTACCTAAAAGTGATTGCCTTGAGCTGTGAAGAGGATGATCCTTACATCATTAGCCCACAAAAAATTACCAGCTATAGTCTTATCAGTTGAACGTGCATACATTCTCTACTGATAAAGTTGTAATTTTATGCGATCCGTCGAAAAATTCACATACCCAATGATGATTATTTACTCATTAGTTGACGTAATCAATCAGACGCAAGTAGCAGTGTATAGAAACCAAAAAGCCCCAGCATTTCTGCTAGGGCCTTAAATTTGGAGCGACACACGAGGTTCGAACTCGTGACCTCAACCTTGGCAAGGTTGCGCTCTACCAACTGAGCTAGTGTCGCGTAATGCGT
Source organism: Vibrio sp. TRT 29B02 (assembly GCF_050113655.1). NCBI lineage: Bacteria > Pseudomonadati > Pseudomonadota > Gammaproteobacteria > Vibrionales > Vibrionaceae > Vibrio > Vibrio sp. TRT 29B02. The sequence goes on along the minus strand of NZ_JBNJOJ010000003.1, from coordinate 115,838 downwards.
TAGATGGTGCCCCGGGCCGGACTTGAACCGGCACAGCGCGAACGCCGAGGGATTTTAAATCCCTTGTGTCTACCAATTCCACCACCAGGGCACACAAATCTAAATTTGTGATGGAGACACCATCTATGATATCGATGTAAAAACCGCTACCAAAATAATCTGGAGCGACACACGAGGTTCGAACTCGTGACCTCAACCTTGGCAAGGTTGCGCTCTACCAACTGAGCTAGTGTCGCAAATGGAGGCGCGTCCCGGAGTCGAACCGAGGTCCACGGATTTGCAATCCGCTGCATAGCCACTCTGCCAACGCGCCTCTGTCACACCAAGTGGAAGAGTTAAACGCTCAATTCCTCTTGGGTACGGGTTGCATTCTACGGATTCGAACTAATGAGTCAACACTATTTTTGAAATTTTAAATCGTTTGTCTATTTAACCGCCAAAACAAGCTAATTTGGTTAGTTTGCTAGCAAATTTTTTAGCAAATCCACGGAGTTAATTGTGTTAATGCGAAAAGGCAGAGACAAAAAAGCAGGCCATCGCCTGCTTTCTAATCAGTGGTGTTCTTCGTTGAGCAAATCATCTTTGGCAGCCATCAGATATTGGGCCATCGACCAGTATGTCAGTACAGTGGCAACATACAGTGCAGCAAAGCCAACCCAAACCATCCAATCGTCGTAACGCCAGATCAGTACCCATAAGGCGAACATTTGGCTGACGGTCTTAACCTTACCTACCCAAGATACCGCCACACTCGCTCGTTTACCAATTTCCGCCATCCATTCACGCAGTGCGGAGATGATAATTTCACGAGCTATCATAGTGACTGCAGGAATCGTTACCCAGATCGTGTGGTAGTGCTCTGTTATCAAAATGAGTGCGGTAGCAACCAATACTTTATCAGCGACTGGATCAATAAAAGCCCCAAAACGAGAGGTTTGACCTAGTTTTCGCGCCAACATACCGTCGAGCCAATCAGTAAACCCTGCGACCCAGAATACCATTGCTGCTGCAAAAGGAGACCAGCTATAAGGTAGATAAAAAACAACGACAAATACTGGAATCAAGAAAAGTCGCAACAAAGACAAGATGTTAGGGATATTTAAACGCATATTTTTAAAAGGCTCTTTTTGTTTGCGTATGGCTCTATTTGATATTTCAAACAGCGCCTTATGGTGCGGGATTTTTGCTATTGTTTCAATGCTTGATAAATGTTTTCTGCTAAAGAAATACTAATCCCTGGCACTTTGGCGATTTCTTCTACACTCGCTCGTTTCAATTCTTGCAAACCACCCATGTATTTTAACAGAGCTTGGCGACGCTTTGGTCCTACGCCTTCAATACCCTCTAAAGCACTCGTTCTACGGGTTTTTCCTCGTTTTGCCCTATGGCCAGCAATCGCATGACTATGGCTCTCATCACGGATGTGCTGCATTAAATGCAGTGCTGGTGCGTCACTAGGCAAATTAAATTCATCACCTTCGACGGTGATCAAAGTTTCGAGACCAGGTTTACGCGTGACACCCTTAGCAATACCAATCAAATGCGGGCGTTTTGGCCAATCTCCCCAGTAGCGAGAGATGATCTCATGAGCCCTGTTCAACTGACCTTTACCACCGTCGATAAAAACAATATCAGGGATTTTTTCTATATCGAGCTGCTTTGAGTAACGGCGTTCAAGTGCCTGCCCCATTGCTGCGTAATCATCACCACCCGTGATGCCCGTGATATTATAACGACGATACTCTTGCTTAACGGGGCCTTCCTGATTAAAAACCACACAAGAGGCAATTGTGCTCTCTCCCATGGTGTGTGAGATATCAAAACATTCCATTCGCGTAATGCTTTCCATATCAAGCAACTCTCTCAACGCTTTGAAACGTTGAGATATCGTCATCTTGTGATTGATCTTAGTCGTAATCGCAGTCAAAGCATTGGTGTTGGCCAGTTTAAGATAACGCCCTCGAGTGCTGGTCGGATTGACATGGAAGTGGACTCGGCGTCCCGCTAAGCTCGTTAAAGCCTCTTCCAACGGCTGTGATTCGTCAATTAAGCCCGAGTTGAGGATGATACGAGTCGGAATAGTTCGCGCCTCATTGTGGCTCAGGTAATACTGGCTCAGGAAGCTATAAAACACTTCTTGCTGAGTGGTATCGTTGGGTATTTTCGGAAAGTGGCTGCGACTTCCCAGAACTTTACCCTGACGAATCATAAGAATATGAATGCACGCAATGCCATTTTCTTGAGCAAAACCAAGTACGTCCATATCGTCCATCGAATCTTCCGAGACAAACTGTTGCTCTTGGACACGGCGAATAGCCTGAATTTGATCGCGGAATTTGGCGGCCTGTTCGAAGCGTAGTTCTTGACTCGCCACCTCCATCTTTTCGACAAGAGAGGCAAGCACTTGCTGATCTTTGCCCTGCAAAAACAGTCTTACGTAACCAACCAGTTCAGCGTAATCCTGTTCAGAAATAACACTACTCACACACGGCGCAGCACAACGACCGATTTGGTACATTAAACAAGGTCGAGTTCGATTACTGTAGACAGTATCTTCACACTGTCGCACCGGAAATATCTTTTGAATTAGATGCAAGGTCTCACGCACAGCGCCTGAATCTGGGTAAGGTCCAAAGTATTCGCCTTTACGCTTTTTCGCCCCTCGATGCATCGACAAACGTGGGTGTTTGTGTCCACTAATAAAGATATAGGGATAGGATTTATCGTCACGCAACAGTACGTTGTATTTAGGTAGGTACTGCTTGATGTAGTTGTGCTCTAAGATCAAGGCTTCTGTTTCGGTATGCGTCACCGTTACATCAATCTTGGCGATGTTGCTGACTAAAGCACGGGTTTTTTCACTATCAACTTTGCTACGGAAGTAGCTGGAGAGGCGTTTTTTGAGATCCTTCGCCTTTCCTACATAGATAACAACAGACTCGGCGTTATACATACGATAAACGCCGGGCTGGTTTGTTACTGTTTTAAGAAAGGCGGCTGAATCGAATTGGCTCATACCAATACCATTAGCTGAAGATTAAAATCACTGATGGTATTGGCACCTTATAGTGTCTCGGTATCTATCATTCCGTGTCGAATTGCTAAGTGAGTCAACTCAACATCACCGCTAATATCAAGCTTGTTAAACAAGCGATAACGGTAACTGTTTACTGTCTTAGGACTAAGATTCAACTGCTCAGATATGTCAGTGACTTTTTGCCCTTTAGTAATCATCATCATGATTTGCAGTTCACGCTCAGACAAATCAGCAAATGGGTTTTCCGATGCCGGAGAAAATTGGCTAAGAGCCATTTGTTGAGCGATCTCTGGTGATATATAGCGTTGTCCACTATTAACCATACGAATTGCGTTGACCATTTCATCAGGGCCAGCGCCTTTAGTCAGGTAGCCTGCGGCTCCTGCTTGCATCACTTTAGTTGGAAACGGATTTTCCGTATGAACAGTTAAAACGATGATTTTCACATCAGGATTAAATCGCAGGATCTTTTTGGTAGCCTCAAGACCACCGATACCAGGCATATTCATATCCATCAAAATGACGTCAGCATGGTTGCTTCGACACCATTTTACTGCTTCTTCACCGCTGTCAGCTTCCCCTGCTACGTTCATCCCACGGACGTCTTCAATAATACGTCGTATCCCTGTGCGAACCAGCTCGTGATCATCTACAAGGAAAACATTTATCAAACTTGTATCTCCACACTTTTTACTTGGCTCTGCACCCACATAGAGTGGATTACAGCATTGCTGCCTAGTCTAACTTAAAATTAAAATTTTGCTTACTCTGAATATGTGCTTAAACGCAAACTTTAGCAAGTAGTAATTTTCAGATCTGGTACTTAAATTGTTATTAATCTATTAATCAATCGCTTAGGTCAGTTTATTGGTTATTTTTCTACCAATTTCGCCTTAGATATTAGGTCTATTTCTTACCTTTGTATTTAACTTTTTCAGCATGTGATACTCTAGCCCTACTGTCTTGATCTCGCTTCAATCTAACCACCCTATTACGCACAATGATTCATAACGGTTTCTTACTCACTCGGCAGGCACGTGATGTCAGTGGCCAAACTCAAATCGAGCTGTGGCTATCAACGCCTCAAGGCCCCTCTCAACTCATTATTCGAGGTGAGAAGCCCGTTTTTTTTGTTGCACAAAGTCAGTTAGAACAATGCAAGTCTATCGCTGAACAAGAGAATCTTTTCGCAGAGTGGCGTCCACTGGAATTGACCAGCTTTGATCTGGAGCCACTAGCCGCTTGTTACACCACAACTATCAAACACTCTCAGCAGCTTAGCCGTGCATTACAGCTGGCAGATATTACGGTACTCGAAGACGATATTCGTTTGGCTGACCGCTATTTGATGGAACGTTTTATTAAAGGCGGGGTTGAGTTTAGTGGTATTGAGCAACTGGCCCCTCAAAGCCGACGATTCACATCAGTCAAGTGTCGTCAGGGGAGCTACACGCCCGATCTGAAAGTCGTCTCCCTCGACATAGAATGTTCTGAAAAAGGCATTCTCTATTCCATTGGACTTGATAGTCCGATGGATAGCCGTGTGATCATGATTGGTGATAAGCAGCCCGCCGAGACCCCTATAGAGTGGGTAAAAGATGAGAAAGCACTGCTAAACGCTCTCGTTAGCTGGTTCCAAAAGTATGACCCAGATGTGGTTATTGGCTGGAACGTTATTGACTTCGATTTTCGACTATTACACAAACGGGCAGAATGGAATCAAGTCAAATTGATGATAGGCCGTGGCCGTCAAGCGAGTTTTTTCCGAACCTCCAATACCACCCAGCAAGCCTTCGTTTCTGTGCCCGGCCGCGTGATTATGGATGGCATCGATACGCTCAAAACCGCGACCTATCATTTCCGTCGCTGGTCACTTGAATCGGTATCGCAAGAGCTGCTTGGTGAGGGGAAGCAGATCCATAATGTTCATGACCGAATGGATGAAATCAATCAGATGTTCCGTCGTGATAAGCCATCACTAGCGAAATACAACTTGCAGGATTGTATTCTGGTCAACAAGATATTTGCTCACACGCATCTACTCGAGTTTGCCATCGAACGCTCTAGACTCACAGGCGTCGAACTCGACCGAGTGGGCGGTTCGGTCGCCGCCTTTACTAACCTTTACTTGCCGCAAATTCATCGAGCTGGCTATGTTGCACCTAATCTGCAACCTGAGAACTGGTTGGCGAGTCCTGGCGGATACGTCATGGATTCGATTCCAAACTTGTATGACTCTGTATTGGTTCTCGACTTCAAAAGTCTTTACCCATCCATCATTCGTAGCTTCTTAATCGATCCAATAGGACTGATTGAAGGCCTTCAACTCGAAGTCGGACGCAAAGCTTCTCAAGCAGTGCCAGGGTTTCGAGGTGGCCAGTTTCACCGCTCTCGGCACTTCCTCCCTGAGATGATCGAAAATCTCTGGGCCGCCCGTGATGCCGCAAAGAAGAACAACGAAAAGGCATTCTCCCAAGCCATAAAGATCATCATGAACTCTTTCTATGGTGTATTGGGTTCTTCGGGCTGCCGCTTCTTTGATACTCGCCTTGCCTCGAGCATCACTATGCGTGGCCATGAGATCATGAAACAAACCAAAAAGCTTATCGAAGATAAAGGTTATCGCGTCATCTACGGTGATACCGATTCAACCTTCGTCTCCTTAAACGGTCAGTTCAGCCAGCAACAAGCTGATGAGATTGGTCTCGAACTAGTCAACTATATCAACCAGTGGTGGACGACACATTTAGCGCAAGAGTATCAGCTCGATTCAACGCTCGAACTGGAGTACGAAACTCATTACAAGAAATTCTTAATGCCAACCATCCGAGGACAAGAGACGGGATCGAAGAAACGCTACGCAGGGCTGATTGGAGAAGGCGATAGTGAGCGGATCATTTTTAAGGGCTTAGAGAGCGCTCGAACCGACTGGACGCCACTCGCGCAAGAGTTTCAGCAAACCTTATACTCGATGATTTTTCATGGCGAAAACCCGAGTGACTATGTCCGTGAATTTGTTGAGCAAACCAAAGCCGGAAAGTTCGATGACAAACTGACCTATCAAAAGCGCTTGAGACGAAGGCTGCATGAGTATCAGAAAAACGTTCCACCTCAGGTAAGAGCAGCCAGAATGGCGGATGAGATGAATGCCCAGCTTGGTAGACCTTTGCAATACCAGAACAAAGGGCAAATTGAGTACGTCATTACACTCGCAGGACCTGAACCCAAGGAGTATCAAAAAAATCCAATCGATTACCAACACTATATCGATAAGCAGCTTAAACCGGTTGGCGAAGCGATATTACCCTTTATCGGTATAGACTTCAGCTCACTCAGTGAACCTCAACTTGGGCTATTTTGAAGCATAATCGATGAATTTGTCTAAAGGCAGTGATTTGGCGTAGTACCAACCCTGCACAGATATATCAGAGTCACGACAAATATGGTCGAGCTGCTCTTTGGTCTCGACACCTTCGACAATTACCTTTAGATCCAATTGCTTCGCAATCGACAGAATGCTGCCGAATACTTTTTTGCCTTTTAGAGTACTCAGTGCCAATACAAATGAACGATCGATCTTTAGATAGTCGATCTCAAATTTATTGAGATAGCTGAGAGACGAAAAGCCAGTTCCAAAATCATCGATGTGGATCTTCGCGCCCAGATTATGTAGGCGGTTAAACGCAACAACCAATGCAAGTTCATCCTCAAGTAATGACTCTTCTGTAATTTCAATATGGATATACTGCGCATGGTGCTGAATGATTTTCTCCAATTCATCAATGTAACTAGGGTCAACTAATGTTTGAGGAGTAATGTTCACACTGACTGGAATGAATAGACCCGATTTCTGCATCCGCCGTATATCTTTGATCACCTGCTTAAAAACCCACAGATCGACATCTTTCATCAAATTGGCCTTGTCCAGCCATGGAATGAAAGAGTTCGGATATTGGAGTTTACCATCTTTATCAATTGAACGAATCAGCGCTTCACAGCCAACTGTCATCTCGCTATCACGCGACACTTGCGGCTGATACTCGATACAGAAGTCGCGCGAACTCAGTTGCTCAAGCTGATGTTCGATAAAAATGGTGCTTTTTTCCCTCTCGACAGCCTGCATAATGGGATCATCCATTAACGTGCGTGCTTCTTCTTGACGCCGAGCATAAAAGGTATCAAACACAGGCAACGATACTTTCTTCTCGCTTACACTCTGATTAAGTGCCCTAACCGACGGAAGATATATCACGACACCAATGGCGATATTGACAAGCTGAAGCACAACTGCCGCCCAATCACCTTGTGTCGCCATCCAAGCATTTAACAATATTGGGCTATTAAACGGAACAGAGACAGTGGGCGTCACCACCCATCCAATCGATACCGCAGCCATGCTGACGACAACGTTGGTCACCGGCGCCAACAGAAACGGCAGAAATAACCTAGGGTTGAAAATAATCGGCAGACCGAACAATAAGATCTCATTAATATTGAGCAAGCCTATTGGAATGCTCGCTAACGCAATCAACTTAAACCCATGTTGTTTGGAACACAGCAACAGCGCAATCACCAGCGACAATGTTGCCCCACTGCCACCAATAAACACAAATGCGCCCATAAAAGACAAGTTCATCAGATAATGAGCGTCGCCTCCTACCAGTACAGTGGCATAGTTAAGGTTGCTCGCTTCTTCTAGCAAATCAACTAACGGAAGTAATGCGTAATACCCATGAATACCAATAAACCACAATATCGAATTGAGTGTCGCGAAGAGAACACCAAAGGTGGTTGGCTCATTGGCATAGTCCGTCGTCAACACCGAAGAGTAAGCAACCGCCGATAGACCGAGCACGAGGATGTGGTTAATGACCACCACCAACAAAGCAGTGATGAACGCAGGAATCACCATATTCAACGACTCTTTGACAATCTGCCCTGCGGACTCGGTTCTTGTCAGTTTGAATATATCAAAGCGGAGTAAATAAGCTAACAGCGGAACCGCGTACAACGGCGTTATAATCGCTAAGATTATGTGGAAGGTGAGCAGTACTTTGCTATCTGGAATTGTCTGTTCAGTGATTAATAGCAATGTAATCATCAAAAGTGCGATTGGCGGTCTTGGCAAACGCCACTGCATCGCTAAAACATAGGAGATAGTGGCGGTCATTAAAAATGGAAAAAACCGAGCGATAGCATCATGCAAATCATACAGTTGGGATATCCAAACATTGCGCCCTTCTAATATAAACTCACCAATGCTGGCAAAGAAAAGCGCAAAAGATGACAACATTAAACAGGGAATAAGCCAAACCATTCCCTCTCTAATGGCCTGCAAAGAAGGGATAACAAATCGGTGATAAAGAGAGTAATTAGAAACACCATTTAATTGGCGGTTATCCGTTCCTTGGTACATGCTAACCTCAATATGTCCATACATATAAAAGCTAGCACAATTAAACGCATAAGAAGACTTTTCTCGATATCTCCTTAGCCGATTCTAAACTCGGTCTTTTTATACTGTTTTGCTAGCCAGTCACCAAAACCATCAAGAATGCCAATGACTGAGCGCTTCGCAATCACCCTTCCTGACAACAGAATACCCAGTCTTTCAATCTCGACTTGTTTGTCAGGATAATAACGTAAAAATTGCTGACCACATTCGATAGGATCTTCGAACCACTGTTTGTCTTTGTACATCACCAAAGAATAGCTTGCTCGCAATAACTTTTTCGCGATAATTCTCTGTGCTTTGACCTGTTCTTCTGGCTTATCCGCTCGAGCAATACGGTTACGATATACGGCTACCCAATCTTCTACGTCCATATTCCAATGTTTGGCAATCTCCCAGCTAGGTTCGTAATCACCAAAACACTCAGATAAATCTTCACCATACACACACACCGCACAGTGGCGTAATAGGAATCCCCACGAGAAAATACTGTCAAGACTCGCAACATCTTGTGCCAGTGCGGTTTTAAATGAAATTTCGGTAATATGGGGATGAGTTTTCTGAAAGCGCCATTTGATTGAATTAAATAGGGTTGTTCTGAGATCGGAGAATCCACGGTGAGTCACCACAACCACATCGATATTCGATTGATTTGGTTTGGCGGTTTTACGTGCCACACTACCATACAAGTAGACGCTGTGAAGGTTATCCCCTAACCCACTGGTTAAAAAGCTCACCAAATCATCAATGGCGGGTTGATATTTAGGCTGAAAGGCTTGTTTTGGGTCAATAGTGGATAAATGCATTTGATTGATAACAAAATAATCGAACTCAATGCCTTAATGTTCGCTCACCACGATGGATGAATCAAGATATTCCTTCCTTAACAGGGTCAGTATATAATGCTGCCACTACCTAACATACTAAGGAATATTGTTCATGCCAAAGGCAAGTGAGCTTAAAAAAGGTTTTGCTATCGAATCTAATGGTAAAACATTGTTAATTAAAGACATCGAAGTAACCACTCCTGGTGGTCGTGGCGGCGCAAAAATCTACAAACTGCGCTGTACAGACCTAACAACAGGTGCTCGCGTTGACGAACGCTACAAATCAGATGACGTTCTAGAAACTGTCGACATGTTCAAACGTGCTTCTTCTTTCTCATATGTAGATGGTGATGAATACATCTTTATGGATAACGAAGACTACACTCAATACACATTCAAGAAAGAAGAGATTGAGGACGAGTTGCTATTTGTAACTGAAGAGATCCAAGGTCTACATATCATTCTTGTTAATGGCAATGCGGTTGGTCTGGAACTTCCAGCATCAGTAGAGCTCGTTATCGAAGAAACAGACCCGTCTATCAAAGGCGCATCAGCTTCTGCTCGTACTAAACCGGCTCGTTTTTCTACAGGTCTTACTGTTCAAGTACCAGAGTACATTGCAACGGGTGACCGCATCGTGATCAACACGACTGAACGCAAATACATGAGCCGCGCATAGTCATGGCTGAATTAATGTCTTACGACGACGCGATTGATACCGCTTACGACATATTCTTGGAAATGGCGCCTGACAATCTTGAGCCAGCTGATGTGATCCTGTTCACTGCGCAATTTGATGACCGTGGTGCTGCGGAGTTAGTTGAAACAGGTGATGACTGGGCAGAGCATGTTGGCTTTGACGTCGACAAAGAAGTTTATGCTGAAGTGCGTATTGGTCTCGTAAACGAAGAAGACGATGTGCTTGATGATGTTTTTGCACGACTTTTGATTAGTCGTGATCCTGAACACAAGTTTTGCCACGCTCTTTGGAAACGTGACTAGACTTAGCGCACAAACAAAAACACCCTAGCCTTGGCTGGGGTGTTTTGTTATTGAGACCTAGGAGCGTGGAATCACACGCTCAATGCCTAATCTATCAAGCAGGATAAACTGAAACTTATCAGAGGCTTAGTCATCAACCTTAATATTTTCAACGCGGGCTTTTAATTTCTGCCCTGGGCGGAAGGTTACTACGCGACGAGCACTGATGGGAATGTCTTCACCTGTCTTCGGGTTTCGACCTGGACGTTCATTCTTGTCACGCAGATCAAAATTACCAAATCCAGACAGTTTTACCTGCTCGCCACTTTCGAGTGCCTTACGAATTTCTTCGAAAAACGCCTCAACCGTTTCCTTGGCATCCCGTTTACTGTATCCAAGCTTTTCAAACAGGTTCTCAGCCAAATCGGCCTTTGTGAGCGCCATAAAACTTTCCTCAAAGCTGTGTTAAACATTGCCACCCAAAGGCAGCGCCAAAACTTTTAACCAAGCCAATCAACAACCTATCGGCTTTACCTTGGAAAGTGTATGCCAAGCTTATGATTTACGCCAACTTTTTTCTTCAATGAGCAGAGTTTAACCACTTAAAACAACAACATAGATGCTATTTACAACAGTATTATCTATGATTTATGAGTAAATACCCCTTAAATATCAGAAGATTAAGCCATTACTGACACTTAACTCAGTAATAAAAGCTTAAATCCACTAACTTTTACAATTAAGCTGTTGATGTAGAAAGAGAAACAAAATACCCCTATTGGGTATGGGTTTTAACAAAGCACGAAGTAATACGGCATGCTCGGGAGGTACCTACTTCGCCATTTTGAGAACAGTGATTGTGTAACACAACAACCAATTTCTAGCGGCGAAGTAGGGAGTCATTTAATGATGATAACGGGTAGGTAGTTAGACAAATCAAATGAAAGTCGTTAGTTACACTTCCTTCACGCATAATGCCGTTACGTTAGTATAATCATTACCATCTTGTTCGAAATTACCTCTATGACCGAAATATTTCAAAAGATGCACACCTGGTTTTCCTGTGTCGTCTAGTAGCCAATGTCTAGCTATTTGCGGCCAGCCATAGTCGAGATAGGGACCATGAGGTTGTGTGACTCCAGAATTAATTTGTTTTTCAAACGCATAATGTTCCGACCAATATGGCAAACGATAGCCTTGCCCTAGGCTAGCACAATAAGAAACTGCGCTGTCGAACTTAAACAGAGGAAGAAAGGCATTAATGATTCCAGCAGCATAGGCGCCTGCGGCCTGAGTAGATATATAATCGCCTACGTCTTTTCGACCGACAGGGGGACAACGAAACATCAAAGATTTCCCGGTATCGGGTATGGATATTGTAATTGTTTCAACGCCACAGCCAACTTTCTCGCCTAAATTCAATAGGTCTTTAACCTCTATATCAATGGATTTAGTGAAACCCGCATATTCGGCAGTGATGGTTGCTTTGCCAGCCCCCGTACTTCGTAGGGTCTTACTTAAAACTCCCGCAATTCCAGGTGTGAAAATGATGACACTACTGTCGCTTGTCGTCCAATTTGCCTTTTCAGTGACATCAATAATTGAACCATTATTCATGATAGCTTTGAGATAGATTTTGCGCGATGCCCACTCAAGTTTAGGAGCATGTGATAAAACGACAGGATTTGCGTAAGACACTAATTTTGTATCAGAAATATACACAGGTTCGATATTAACCACTAATTCATTAGAGGAGAGGGTCTCATACTGTGCGCGAATCGTCGCTCTTGTGATTTTGCTTGCTGAGAAGAAACCATTAGTCCCTTGCCCAAAACTAATAGCAGAGGGATCCGAAAATTTCCATGTAACAGATTTAGGATCTAACAGATAAGAATTTCCATTTGTATCGATTACTTTTACGGTAGGATCAAATGAACTGCCTATCGATAATTGTTTATTATCAAGTTCAATAGAAAGACTAGACCATCTTATGCCTTTTTCATTATCGACTTCTGCAAATAGCTTTTCTTCACTTTTGCAGCCAAAAATTGCAGTAAGACAAATTAGCATTATTAACATCTTCATAAATAAGCCTTAGTTTGGACGATATGATTTAATTATTACCCTGCGTTCTTCTTGGTAACCATCACCATTACTTTTTGCAGAATAAGGAACGGTATAAGACATATTAATAATGTCGATTTTTGAATTGGGATAAAGCTCTTTTAAAGCACTTTCTACTCTTCGTGCCCGATCGATAGAAACAATAATGTCTTCGTTGTAACTCCTATATCCATATACAACGAAGTAATCGCCATCTAGAAATTGCGTTAGGTCATGGGAGGAAGTTAATAAACTTGATGATTCATCAAAATATAGAGTTGTGCTTACCACTTGTTGGTAATCAATGTTACTTTTATCCTGACTATTCTCTATCGCATTTTTGATTCGACGCTGAATTTGACTTTTCGAAAATGAGACACCAAGTAACAACATGTCAAAGTCTAAACCGTAAAAATTAGGAAAGTATTTAACGCTAGAACTGACATTAAGATCTAATAAGTTGACGTATCTTTCATACGCCAACATAAGGTATGCTGAGCTACCGACATGTTCACTGTCACTGATGCCGTATTGTTTGTCCTTCCATATAGAGAGCCCAATACCAAAATCTAGGCGAGAGTCGTGACCAAGTGGGTACTTGTATTTAGTAACGGTATTAAGCGACTTGATATTGAAGTCTTGTCGATTCTGAGTTTTTTCAGATTGAGCCTCGAAGTCATTGGCGATTAAAATTGAGCTACCCAGAGCTAAATTATGTGATTCAAAATCGATCCCAAATTCGTAATATATTGAATTTAAGTCACACTGATAGTAGCTCTCTGAGCACCCATCAGTACCGATAAGTAACCCGCTTCCAGCCGATAATCTTACATCCTCAAGCTCTATCGCATAACTAATTGTTGATATTATAAATAGCATTACGCATGAGATCGAACCAATGTTTGTCATTGCTTTTTTTCCTCCACTAAAGAAAATTTTATTAAATGACAATTTTGTAATTTAAATATTCTTTATAATAGGTTAGTCTAATGATAATAAAAAATTCTAATGATAATATAAAATCCTAATGATAATAAACAAAATTAGAATAAACTGGGCCTATATTTAATGTCAAATTTAATTGAGTTTAAAGTGGATAAAGTTACAAATCATAAAAATAGTGTGATCACGAGTCAACATACATATAAGTCGGATTTTTCCCACACAACCAAAGGATATTTCCCATGCACTAATAACGCTTAAGTTATTAATATTTAAGTGCTGAAGGATTTTTTAGCTGAAATATAGATAAACAATATTATTTTATAACCAAGGGAATTATCTAATATGATAATAAAAATATTTAAGTTAAGCATCGTGACGTCGTTAGTCATGTCGTCTTCGCTATCATATGCCGCGATGGAAATTGAGAGCTATTTAGGGTCTAGAGAGGAAACGCCAGTAGGCATACCTATTCTATCTAGCCCAGAGAATGGCCCGATTAAAAAGTATAACGATGATGGAAGCGTGAACCAGTTCGCGTGGATTGATAGTAGTGGACAAGTACAGTCAGACAACCTATTTTTTGCTCCGAGTCACAAGTTGCGTGGTAAAACCATCAAACTTTGTAACATCGATAATGTAAATATGGAATGTTCTAATGAACTTACAGTTGTACCCAATATTCGTCAACGTATGACGAGAAGCAATGTACTAAACTTCGAGGAATATTGGGACTTCAGCAATCAGTTTACCGACGATTTTATTCTTGATTCTGCGACTACAGTAAATACCAAAGCGACTTTTACTTACAAAGGGCCGGTAAATGCTTCAGCTGGACCTAAACCAGTAGGTATCCTTCGAGCCTTGTTTAATGGAAATACCGCGCTAACCACAGCACAATTGGAAGAGCTGACGCCTAGTTATGCTACATTTGAACATGAACGTGCATTTACTACAGATTTAAAGACCAATAACGTTGAACTACTCGGTTTGTGTTCGTCGGTGGTATTGACTGACGCCACCGTTGGCTACTTTACTCCCGAGTGTGATGAAAGATTAGTGCGAGATAGTGATATCGAGACGAATGATACGGTTTATTTTTATCCGCCATCGCCGGAACAGTTTTCAGCGCTATTCCCTAGCGAAACAATGAAGAAAATTGAATCTGTCACGCATAATGGTAAAACCAAGCGATATGTTTATGCCCCAAGAGCACGAGGAAACAACAATCTTCTGGAGACATACTGTGATGCGATCGGTGAATCTATTAAACCAATGACAGAAAGTGAAATGCTTGCTTTTGCGATTAGTCAAACGTTTAATCAATCTTGGCCAGGCTTTACTGGTTATTGGACCAAAGATAATGCTATTTTAAATACATGGTGGAGTAATGCAATCCCTGGGGGCAATGGTATTGTGGGTATCTTAACCGCATTAAACGCTAACCCAACGTTCACTCCTGCAGCCAACAGTTACTACCATGGTTTCTTTGCATGTAAGAAGGGTTAATTTCAACTAGTGTTTAACCATTAATAGAGTAAGCCGCATGAAACAAAGCGGCTTTTTTTATTCTTAGACTTTGATTTGATGGACGCACTTCCCTTCTAGCATTGATGTGCATAAGAAAAATGGTGCAATCGGTCTTAAAATCCTACAAGCATAGAGAATGAGCCTTGTTACCATACAATATGCTTTGTTATAGGGTGCTTTAACTGCGCGCCATTAGCCTCATTGGCTTGCTATTTAATCTAATACTAATGTGCTCAACATCAACTATTTGATTAATTATCAAGTTAAATATGAATTATTTATATCAATTTAGTTGCACACATACTCATCTGTATTAATACTAGCCATCTAAAAACAAAAATATACGACAAACGTCTATGGCTAACACAAACATCCCTGCTCCTGCCTCATCAGGAGTCGCGCACGACGCATACGCTTTATTTACGCAAATAGATCGGTTATTTGGCGATAACAGTGACTTGTTTTTCCAACAAGTACTCAATGAACGCCTACGTCTAGTCTGCGAAAGTGATCCGACATTGCAGGACAAAAACATCGCGACAAAGCTGATGTCTCCATTTTATTACGCGGAGCTAAAGCGCCCCCTCAGTATTGGTACAAAAGAGTGGCATCAAATTGAGCAAGATGCGCTTTTTCTGTTTGATGACTGGGCACAAGCTTGGTGCGGATATAAGATTTGGAAACTCAAAAAAGGCTACCACTCACTAAATGATTCCGCTCTTGACCAGAGACAGCGTAATCTCTCTCACAACGAAGCAGACTATTTTGACAGTGTGATCGACTGTATTGAGCAGCACAAAAAGCACTATTATACCTTGCACTGCCAACACGCTCTTACACTGCCCGATGCCATTGTATTGATTAACCTTTCGACCTTTGTCTGGCAACATAAATGGTATGAAATGCTTTATGAGATCAATCAATCAAGCTGCGGAACGCATTTCATTTTGGCAACTCAAGTCGCAGATTCAGATAGCGCGCTGATCGTCGCCAGCGCCAAAATAAATCACCATACACAGGCTGAACAGTGGCTCTACTTTTCCCCATTTTTTCAAACCGATAGTTGGCAATTGCTTGCAACAAAAAAAACCGTCGACCAACTTAGTGAGCACGGTTTGGTAGACAATCAAGACATTCCAAGGCATTCATCCGCCCATTTTGAAAACTCGTTGTGGCAGAAGATAGTGTCACACCAACAGTGTTGTGAAATCATCCGTCTTACCGTTAGCGGCAATCAGTCTCAGATGATTTTCTATCTCTATTTGGCTCAGAAGCGTTTAATGGAACAGTTGTTCTCACTCCGCTATAAAATTGCATTTGTTGTGATTGAGCAACCTTTAATGATTCAGTACTATTTGAGCTTAGGCGAAACGGTGTTCAGTCAGCTCAGTACGAGCCACGTTTCTAGTTCAGAGTTTGCTACCTATAAAGGACTGTGGTTTATCCAACCACTCAACCAAGAGCTAGCGAGAGCGAGCTATAAAAGCTACAAAAAACTCACCATCCGTCAGTTAAAAAAATATCGAAATCATGGACACAAACCTCACTATGCTTAGTTACTTAACCACTCATCTACTTTATCCAAAGGCAGTGGTGTTAATACTAACGGCACTACTGGTTTTTGTCTGGGCAGGCTATTTCTGTTCAACGCTGGCGAAAAAACATGGCTTTTCTAGCATCAAGCAGTATCTCTACTATGTGTCCTACACATTGGGCTTGTTTGTCTGGATTTGCAGCAACGCCTATTTCCATACTGGCTTGTTGCCCGATTGGGGAGCAAAAAGTGCCATTACAATGGCCATAATTGCTAACTTGTCCGCGCTGCTGGCCTTTGGCTCTGCCTACTTTTTTTCTGCAAAACTGAGAGCGCATTACACAGACAGCCATACCAGTCTGTGGCAGCTCGCCTTCGCCATCACAATTATTGTGATGTGTACTGTGGTAAACCTTATTCCCGGGTTGACTATCTTAGGTGTGACGATAGAGGGGCCAAGCCGATTTGTACTTGAATTTGGCCATTATACTCAACCATTCTTCATTGGTTTGACTCTGCTGTTTGCTTTAACGTTTGCCAATCTATTATCCATCAAGCAATCAAGTAACCGCATCCGTCGCACTCGGATTAACTACATGATCCTCGGAATGACCATTTTCATGGCCTCTACCGCGGTCATACAGTTGGGTTTCACTTACTTCTTTAATGACTTTTCCTTGACTTGGCTGCCGCCTGCATTATCAGTCAGTGAAATGCTATTTATGGGCTATGCGATACTGGCCTCTCGTTTTTACAGTTTTCGCTACCTGTGTTTGGTTGCTTGCTCTTTACTGCTTACTGCTGCGGCTTACACGGGAGTTATCGCGCTGTTTAAGCCCCTCGACTATCTCAGCACCGCTACGGTGATTACTTTGCTGATCACTATTGGTATTTCATGGCCATACGCGTCTCAAGTGATGAGAAGTTGTCTCAGCTTCGTTCTGTACGGTTCATCTACGCCCCCTACAGATAAAATTGCCCATTTAGAAGAAGAGTTTCAAAACTCACCATCGAAAGCGATCGAAGCATTGGCTAGCTACCTTGGTGTGCCAAGTGACAAGCTGAAATTACTCGATGACTATCAAGGGGCCAGTCTCTATCGCACGTACTTTGAAAATCATTCGACGCCTTTGGTGATCGACGAGTTGGAAGACGCAATAGAACAAACCAGTGACGCCGAGCTTTCCAATTTGCATACCAATATGAATCAGATGGATTCAGCATTGGTCTTGCCGATTTACGAAGGTAAGAACAAACTCTCTCACGTTTTAGTCTCAAGTCATAAACAAGGTGACGTTAATTTCTCATTCGAAGAACTGCGAGCGCTGGAGAGGGTACTGAAAAAAGTTCAAGTGCACATAAACTATGAGCGTAAAGTTAGACAGTCACAAGCACTTGCTAACTCTATCGCCCATGAGATGAGAAATCCTCTCGCACAAGTACAATATGAGTTTGAATCTCTGGAAAGCAAACTGAATAACATCAAAGATCAGAATGATCTGTTTCGTCATGTTCATAGTGGCAAGCAAGCGATTCGTCGCGGCAGGCAACTGATTGACATCATTCTGCGGGAGGTCAATAGCTCATCTCTCGATCAAGAGCCATCGGAAGCGACCTCTATTCGTCACGCCATTCATAGTGCGATCAATCAATATGGCTTTGAGAGCGAAGATGAATTTAATCGGATAGAGCTGAACCTTGAGAATGACTTTGTCGTTAAGATCAACGATACCCTGTTTAATTTTGTGCTGTTCAACCTATTACGCAATGCTATCTACTATTTTGATTCGTACCCAAAAAGCAGGATCGAAATCCGTACTGAAGTCGGCCTATATGAAAATCATGTCATCTTCCGTGACTCTGGCCCTGGTATTCCTCAGGTTTTACTCTCACGTATTTTCGATGACTTTTTCAGCCACAATAAGAGTGGTGGTAGTGGGCTAGGTTTAGGCTACTGTCAACGCGTCATGACGTCCTTTGGGGGTGGAATAAGTTGTCATTCTCTACCAGGCGAATTTACAGAATTTACTCTGACCTTCCCTTCTTCTAGCGTACGACTTGATGAAATAAAAACGTCACCTATCGCACCAACGGCGATCGATTTTGCCCCACCAATTAATCCTGAAGTGGCAAAAGGTGAGCTAGGTTTTGTTGCTAAGTCATCACATATGATTTTGGTCGTGGATGACAAAGAGATTCAGCGGACACTCGTTAAGCTCTATTTGGAGCAGCTTGGCTATGGTGTTGTGCTTGCTAACAACGGCAAAGTCGCAATCGAGATCATCCAAAGCAATCCCATTGATCTGGTGTTTATGGATATTCAGATGCCGGTTATGGATGGTTTTGAAGCAGCAAGCATTATACGTCAGTCATATCCAGCTATCCCTATCATTGCTCTTTCTGGTGAATCCGGAGAAAAAGATGTGCAAAGGATGAGCGAGCTTATGGATGGACGCCTATCAAAACCAACAACCAAAGACGCACTCGATACCATTCTGAAGTCGACTCTAGGACAAGAAATTCATTCGTAGCCACTGTATAGCAAAAGAGCAGATGCGCCTGTCAAACCATTGGCAATTCTGCTCTCAATTCGACTCGCATTTTGCATATCTGAAACCGTACCGCGAACCAATTTTCAGCAGTGGTATCCATCTCTATTAACGGCTAACGGCACCAATCATCGTGTTGTGATTAATTTGAACATCAAGTGGCACCGATTATGCTTCCTTTCGTACAACGAAGTAAAAGCGGCAAAGATTCGTCTTTGCGCTGATGTAAGAGGTACTGTTATGGAAGTTCAGCGTCACACCTACTATCGTCTGATTCATCACGGAATCAAGACTCTGCTCGTGGACCGTATTGGCCACTTTACCGAGCTTGAGTACCACGAATACCTCAACGGCATGACAGGCAAATCCAGTTGTTTTGCTATGAGTGACGAAGAGTTGCAATTTACGGTAGACAGTTTGCGTAGCGAAGGTTATCTCGAAGATTACAAGCGTTACATAGCCTAATCTCCCTACCTTGCTGTTAGTAGAGAAACCCGAGTTTGCCATTAAGCCCTTTGTCTTAACCAGAGATTTGGTTAGACTGAGGGCTTCTTGTTACACAAAAGACCATGCCAATGAAACAACTCATCGACTTCATCCCCCTAATTATCTTTTTCGCTTTGTATAAGCTGTTTGATATTTACGTCGCAACAGGGGCGCTGATCATTGCTTCCGCGGTTCAAATTGCTTTGACCTATATGATCTATAAGAAAATCGAGAAAATGCAGTTCATCACCTTCTTGATGGTTGCCGTATTCGGTGGAATGACAATTTTCTTACACGATGACAATTTCATTAAGTGGAAAGTGACCATCGTCTACATGGTGTTTGCTATTGGTCTTGCCGTCAGCCACCTCTTAGGCAAGTCTGCGATCAAAGGGATTCTGGGCAAAGAAATTTCTCTTCCTGAACCTTTGTGGGCTAAGGTCACTTGGGCATGGGTTGCCTTTTTCTCTTTCTGTGCCGCTTTAAACATCTATGTCGCATTTCAGTTACCATTGGATATCTGGGTAAACTTTAAGGTGTTTGGCTTACTCGCTGCCACGTTTGCGTTCACCCTAGTGACCGGGCTCTATATCTACAAGCATTTACCAAAAGAGAACAACGAGGCGAGCGCTGGCGAATAAGTGAATAGTTTTGTTACAATACCTCTTTTACAGCGACCACTTTGGTCGCTGTGTCGTTTGTAGTGGATGTCAAAATGAGCCAAGAAATTAATACACCAAAAGGTCAGCTCCTACTTAGAACCCTTGCCATGCCAGCCGATACCAATGCCAATGGCGACATTTTCGGCGGTTGGATTATGTCTCAACTTGACCTTGCCGGAGGGATTCTCGCCAAGGAAATTTCTTCAGGTCGAATCGTGACAGTATCCGTCTCTAGCATCACTTTTAAGAAACCTGTTCGTGTTGGAGATGTGGTTTGCTGTTACGGTGAATGTACACGTATTGGTCGTACATCAATGAGTATCGACTTAGAGGTGTGGGTGAAACCAGTAAAAGAGCACGGTCTTGAAGATCGCTTTATGGTTTGTGACGCCACATTTAACTATGTCGCTATTGACGCAGATGGCAAACCTCGACCAATACAATAAGTTCATGGCATAGACGAAATAACACCAAATCAATACTTTTAAAAACCAGTATTTAAGGTAGAGTAACCACCAACGGTTACATCATCGATATAAGGATATCTGTACATGTGGTATGTCATCTTTTCACAAGACGTAGAGAACTCATTAGAAAAACGACTGAGTGTCCGCCCTGCTCACCTAGAGCGTTTACAGGCACTGCAAGATGAAGGTCGTTTGCTAACGGCGGGGCCTATGCCTGCCATTGATTCTGACAACCCTGGTGAAGCTGGTTTTACTGGTTCCACCGTTATTGCAGAGTTTGATTCTTTGCAACAAGCGCAAGAGTGGGCTGATGCTGATCCGTACATTGAAGCTGGTGTATACGAAAAGGTTATTGTTAAACCTTTTAAGAAAGTCTTCTAATTATGCCATCTGTGTTTAAAACTCTCTCGATCTTAATGGTCGCACTGGTTGTTGCTGGATGCTCTTCTGCTTCAGCCGAGAAAGAGCGTCAACTCTCGCTGTTGGCGAATACTCGCGCTAATCTACTGGCGTCTAAGCTTCCGCTAGAAGCGGGGCCGCTTTCAATAATGCGCGCAAATTCTAATGGTTCAACCGTTGAGATTATGATGGTTTACAACGCTGATGCCCTCGGTGCAAAGCCTGCCACGCAGGTCATGAACAACAGCATCAACACGTATTGTACTGTTGCCGACACCAAAGCTAACTTAGAGGTTGGATTGAGTTATCGGATTAAAATGCGTAACAGCCGAGGCCAGTTGATTGCAGACGAGATTGTCACGCATGAACGCTGTTTGAACGCCAAACGCTAACCGCAGCTGTGTATACAAATTCAAAGCCTCGCTTATGCGAGGTTTTTTCATCCCCAAACTCAATGGATTGCTGTACAACAAGTTCAATAATATCGTCACACAGATCATATTTCACGCAGTCTTAACATACTGACTATGCTTACAAAGTAGGCTAATGCGGATACACATTGGTCTTTAATCTGGATACACAGCTAATACTTGGAGTTATTATGAAAAAAATTCTTACTGCAGTGGCAATCTCTACAGCGTTCGCCTCTTCTTTCGCTGTTGCTTCATCCCCAGTGATGTTCTCTTCTATCAATGATTTTAATGCACCAGATAACTCACAAGTTTCTGGCGTTCGTCTCGCAGCTCTACACGGTAAAGTAGACCAAGTGAAAGGTGTCGACTTTGCGATTGTCGGTATGTCTGAGACCAATACAACAACAGGTGTTAACTTTGGCCTCTTTTTAGGCGCTTCAAAAGTGAATCAAGAAATGACCGGCGCCTCTCTTGGTCTATTCAACTGGAATGAAGGGTTAACTACCGGGGTTAACCTTGGTGCGGTTAACATTACCAACAACGTGAATGGCGCAAACGTGAGTTTTGTTAACTACTCTGAAGGCGACACCATGGTCGACGTGGGGGCGGTTAACCTGTCGAGCGAGTCAACCGTTCAAGTAGGCGTGTTCAACAAGACAAGTAAAATTGAAGGGGTTCAAATCGGCCTAATCAACTGTGCTGATAACGGCTTCCTACCTTGTTTCCCAATCGTGAACTTCGCTAAGTAACACTCCAATCTTCATCTCAAACCAGTCGTAATATACGACTGGTTTTTTTTGTTCCCCAAATAGGCCTTAGTAGCAAATGATCACAAAGTAAAGTCGCAATAAATTTATGTGAATTTTTTATTTCACTACCCTTTTCAGTCTCAGTGCAACTCCCCTTCTAATTTCAATGCAATAGCCCATTTTGATCATGGTTTCATAACTGAAACAGAGTTCTTAAAAACTAAAATAGAACAAAAAATAATCAAATTAGATTGACGCTGGAAACATCCACTTCTAACTTTTCATATTAGTGTCATAACCAAGGAGGATCACCGCATGAAACGTGCTAGTAACTCATACCGTCTTCAGTTGATTAAAGAAGTTGCCACCAGGCAAGACCGGCTGAAAAGCGGTGATCCAATGGCAAGTTATATTCAGCATTTGATCGACGATCAACCCTCTTGCGAAAAGCATACCGAAGCTAACCATCGTTTCTCTGGTAGCCATTTTGATGAGCACGCCGGAGGATGGGTTAGCGACCGATGGGGCTTAAAGTAAGTAGGCGTCTATTTAACGGGATAGAGAGATTGTACGCACACTCTTAGTAAAATCTCTCTTTGTTCTGTCTCGGTCAGTTGGTACCAAAGATAACGTTCTTCACGGCTTCTGCCACAGCCTAAACAGAAACCTTTTGTGTCAACTTGACAATAGCCTATACAAGGGTTGGGTATTTGATTTCGTATATCCATACTACACCTTTAAATACAGTACACGATACTAAAGGTATAGCGGGAAAGAACAAAACTGTAAAGTATTTGATTTTAAAAAAGATCTTGTTGAGGGCTATCCGTACTATCTTGATCGATGCGATCTACTGAATCTCGTTTGATTTTTCTCAGGTATCGCTGTCGGCATAGCTTGATGACATGCAGTTGCTGGGCGGGCGTCATGGTTAACCAATTAAAGCGCTCTTCTCTTTTACGCATACACCCTTTGCAGTAGCCTTTTTCATCTACTGTGCATACGCCTACGCAAGGACTTGGTACGACAAAAAACTCTAACTGTTCCAAACGGTCACCCATTTGCTAAAAAGCACAAATTACACTCTACGGCATCTATAATTGGATGTTTATCAATAAGTTCCAATATGTGATTTAGACCAAACTATGACTCTCCTCTGACAAAAACAGTGTTTTATTAATTATACTGAAACCATCAAAGCCGAAGCTAAAAGGCTTATTATCTACTTATTGGAGTTGATTTATTATGAAGCTTAGTCCAAAAATGTTACTTGCAGCAATTACCCTACCTGTTGTAGTAACCGCATGTGCAAGCAATGGTGACGATGTGAAACAAATTACAGCTCAGGATCTCCAACACCACAACTGGGAGTTGGTTAGCATTGACGGTAAAGATATTGTACTAGAAGGCCGCCAGCAAGCTCCTCGCCTAGAGGTTGGCGAAAAGATGACAGCGAATGGTAACGCGGGCTGTAATAACTTCTTTGGTCAAGCTGAACTAAAAGACAACCAGTTCCGCATTGAAAAGATGGGCATGACCATGAAAATGTGTGTCGGCGATGTGATGGACGTTGAACAAGCATTTTCTCAAACACTCTCTGACTGGAGTGACATGACATTGACCAATGATTCAATGGTACTGAAAAACGACGTTCACACGCTTACGTTCAAATTGAGCGATTGGAAAAACTAATTCGACGCGTCAAGTCATCCTATTTTAGAAGCAGCCTTTCGGGCTGCTTTTTTACTTATTGCGACTCACTTTTTACACGATCCATCCACTTTTACCTCAAATATATAATAAACCTATCTTTTTTCAGTCATAATGAATGAATAAGTGAATTGTTCCGGTCTAACTCAATGGCCGATAGCAACAACCAACTAACAGGGACCATTATGACAAGGCTGATCACTTTACTTTCAACATTAATCGTGTCTTTTTCATCATTCGCAACTGATACTTGGCAGCAAACGATCGAACAAGCAAAAGGACAAACGGTATACTTCCACGCTTGGGGAGGCAGCCAAGAAATTAACCGCTATATCCAATGGGCGAATAGCCAGCTTCAATCTCAATACGGCGTCACACTGCAACACGTTAAAGTTACAGATATTGCTGAAACCACCAGCCGCCTAATTGCTGAAAAAGCCGCAGGAAAAAACAGCGGTGGTAGCGTTGATATGGTTTGGATCAATGGCGAAAACTTCAAATCAATGAAAGACAATCAATTGCTGTTTGGTCCATTTACAACTCGCCTACCTAATTGGCAATATGTCGACAAAACATTGCCGATAGACGTTGATTTTTCTGAACCTACAGAAGGCTTAGAAGCACCTTGGGGTGTGGGGCAACTGGTATTTATTCATGACAAGTTGAAACTCAATAACCCACCGACTTCGTTTAATGAGATGTTAAGCTATGCGAACGCTTTTCCAAATCGCCTAAGCTATCCTCGCCCACCAGAATTCCATGGCACCAGCTTCCTAAAAGCACTGCTGATTGAACTGACCAACAACGACGCTTCGTTAATGCAGCCAATTGATGAGAAGAGTTTTGCCATCATTACTCAACCGTTATGGCAATATTTGGATGAATTCCACAAAGTGGCTTGGCGTGGGGGTAAACAATTTCCATCAGGTACAACAGAGTCAATTCAGTTGCTCGACGATGGCCAGATCGATCTAGCTATCACCTTCAACCCTAATGCTGTGTATTCCGCCCAAGCAAATGGCAATCTTGCGAACTCAACCCAAGCCTATGCGATGGATAACGGTGCACTATCGAACATTCACTTCTTAGCGATTCCATGGAATGCCAACGCGAGCGCAGGGGCACAAGTCGCCATCAACTTTTTGTTAAGCCCAGATGCCCAATCACGCAAGGGGGATACTAAGATTTGGGGCGATCCATCCGTATTGAGTAGCCAATATCTCACTGGAACGGCCAAAAATACTCAGCAGTTCAAATCTATCGCCGAGCCTCACCCAAGTTGGCAAAATGCGTTAGAGCAAGAATGGCTTAAACGTTACGGAAACTAGAAGTGATTCGATGTTACGCGCAATCTACTTTTCTCTTATTCTAATTTGCATCTTGCCTACCATTCCGGGACTTGCCGGAGTGGTAGTGGCTGCGTTTGGTTATATTCCGCCCATTGGACTTGAGTCCTTTTCATTAAATGGCTTTGAGTCAGTTTTCGCTTGGCAGGGCATCGGACAGTCAGTGGGTCTCACGCTCTTTTCGACTCTTGCTAGTAGCTATCTTGCCTGCTTAGCGACCTTTGCGATTCTGCTTTCTAGTTGGCATCATCCATTTTGGCGTAAAATCGAGCTGACGTTATCCCCTTTACTCGCTATGCCACACGTCGCTTTTGCTATTGGTTTTGCCTTTCTTTTTTCTCCAACCGGATTGGTGGCTCGATCGTTGTACCATCTGTTTGGCTATGATCCGAATGCACAATCTGTCTCTGATCTCGCCTTTGTGATCAAAGATCCTTATGCAATAGGACTGGTTCTCATGCTGGCTATAAAGGAAATTCCCTTCCTATTGCTGATGAGCATCCCGATTCTACAGCAGCTAAAAGTGTCACAAACCGAAAAAGTAACCCTGTCACTGGGTTATTCTAGGGCGCAGACTTGGTGGAAATGCATCTTTCCACAATGGTTTGCCAAACTTCGCTTTCCGATGTTGGCTGTGATTGCCTACAGCCTTTCAGTGGTAGATGTCGCTTTGATTATCGGTCCAACCAATCCTCCAACCTTTGCTGTTTTAATTTGGCAGTGGTTTAACGAACCAGATTTAGATCAACTTCCTCGCGCTGCATCGGGTGCGACATTACTGTTTCTTATCGCCAGCGTACTGATTCTATTCGCCAGAATCGTCGAATGGGTGATCACAAAAGGGCTCAAACATTGGCAATATTCAGGGCGTTCAGGAATGGATCTGCCAGGTAAGTCCACCTTCAGCATTGTGCTCGTTTTAAGTCTGGCTATAGTACCCATTTTGGTTTTGTGGAGCTTTGCTCAGAGATGGCGATTCCCTGACCTACTTCCGACTCAGTTTAGTTTGCGCTTCTGGCAATATGAGTGGGCGGGTATTTTTAGCGCGCTCAATCAAAGCCTGTTAATCGCATTAGTCAGTGCCAGTATTGCTCTATTACTTGCGTTAGCGGCTCACGAGTACCACCAACGACATCATCGACAGATACCTGGATACGTGATTGCGATTCCAATGTTAATCCCACAGCTTTCGATTCTATTTGGTATTCAGGTAGTCACGCTCTATCTAAACAGCAGTGCTTACCTATTCTGGGTGTGCTGGGCACACGTATTTTTTGCCTTTCCTTACGTCTACCTCTCACTGGATGGCCCTTGGCGCAGCTTCGACAATGGCTTGACCCGTGTCGGTCTAAGTTTGGGTAAAAGCCCGATTCAAGTCTGGTGGCAGATTAAGTTACCGATATTGTTGCCCGCGGTGCTTTTTGCTTGGGCTATCGGTATTAGTGTCAGCTTGGCACAATACTTACCTACGCTAGTTTTAGGCGCAGGGAGGATAAGCACGATAACGACTGAAGCTGTGGCGCTTTCGAGTGGTTTTGACCGTCGTGTCACCGCAATTTATGCGTTGTGGCAAGCATTGTTGCCCCTCATTTTCTTCTCTATCGCTATGGTACTCAGCCGACTTCAGGTTAAATACCGTAGATTGTCTATTAAAGGATTGCTACCCAATGAGCCTTTGTCTCAAAAACCTCGTCATCTGTAACAAAAGTGGTGAGGTACTGTTTAACGCGCTGAACCTTCAAATCAATAACGGAGAAATTGTCACGCTAATGGGACCAAGTGGCTGCGGTAAATCAACTTTGCTTGATGCGATTGCCGGGCACCTAAGCAGTGACTTCACCTACCAAGGTCAAATCACGTTGAATCAAAAGCCGATTGACTCGTTGCCAGCGCATCAACGTCAGGTCGGTATTTTGTTCCAAGATGATTTACTGTTTCCACACCTTTGTGTATGGGAAAACCTCGCGTTTTCATTACCGAATGAAGTCAAAGGCGCTGCGCGTAAAGAGCAGGCGATGAAGGCCCTGAAAAACATTTCACTCACCAACTTAGCGGACTCTTTTCCCGACCAGATTTCAGGGGGGCAGCGTGCGCGAATTAGCCTAACTCGAATGCTACTCGCTAAACCTAATCTGGCCTTACTAGACGAGCCATTTAGTAAACTGGATAGAGAGTTGCGAGTTCAGTTTCGTCAATGGGTTGTGGAGCAACTCAAAAAAGCAGACATCCCTGCGCTTATGGTCACTCATGATGAAACCGACATTCCCGACAATAGCCGTTGCCTAACTTGGCCATGGGAGACGGTTCATGCTTGATCGTTTGAGTATCAAAGTTATTCGCTGGCCGTTGGCACAGTCAGCAAATCTCTTAGACCGATGTGGTATCACCGCAAACCAAACCACGATTTTTGGTTTTGCGCTTGGCTGTGTCGTCTTCCCTGCGTTGATTTTTGAGCAATATACTCTGGCACTGCTACTCATCATCGCCAATAGAATCTGCGATGGCCTGGATGGCGCTCTGGCGCGTATTCAAGGAATAACAGATGCGGGCGGCTTTCTCGATATTAGTCTCGATTTTCTGTTCTATTCGCTCATTCCTTTTGGGTTCGTATTGGCAAACCCTGAGCAAAATGCCGTTGCGGGTGCATTTTTGATTTTCTCGTTTATCGGTACCGGCAGCAGCTTTTTGGCCTTCGCAGTCATGGCAGGGAAACGAGGCATTGAAAATCCAGTCTATCAGCACAAATCTCTTTACTACATGAGTGGTCTGACAGAAGGGACAGAAACCATTGCGTGCTTTATCTTATTCTGCTTGCTTCCTAACCACTTTGCACTGATTGCCTATCTGTTTGGTGCAGCATGCTGGTTTACAACTCTAACTCGAATTTATTCGGGTTTTATGACTTTAAAACAGAGCCGTGATCAGGCTTAACGTAAGGCTTGAAACAGGCTCGCTAAATGGGCGCGAAGCTCTTTTTGAACAATGAGCGGGTAGCTCGTTTGGCTGATAGTGGCTATGGGCTGTCGTACGATAGAACGAAAAAACGGCCCAAATTGAGGGCCGTTCGTAAGAGTATGGTTCGCTATCCAGTGCATTCCAACCACTGTAAGTGATAGGGGTTGCCCTTAAAGGGCGTTTTTTATTTAAACAACATAACTTTTAATGACGCTTCACTGTCCACATCTGCGAATTCTGGTGGATTCTCAAGACGCTCAACAAAATTCAATGTAGGCGCTTCTTCCTTCATGCCATCGATCAAGAAATCGCACGTCACTTGCGGTGAGTTTACACACGCGAGCACTTGCCCATCCTCAGCCAAGAGTTCCGGAAGTTTTCTCAAGATACGTTTGTAGTCTTTAGTTAAAGCAAAGCTACCCTTTTGGAACGACGGTGGGTCAATAATAATAAGGTCGTAACGACCCATTTTTTTGATTTTCCCCCACGAGCGGAAAATGTCGTAGCCGAGAAACTTTACCTGATTAATATTGTGACCATTGAGTTTGTGGTTCTCTCTTCCTTTCGCCAGTGAACCTTTCGACATGTCAACGTTAACCACTTGATCAGCCCCCCCCTCAATCGCTGCCACGGAGAAACCGCAAGTGTAAGCAAATAAGTTGAGTACATTTTTATGTTTGGCGTTTGCCTTTACCCAGTCACGTCCATAGCGCATATCCAAAAACAGACCCGTGTTCTGGTTGCGTCCGATATCAAGCTGGTATTTCAACTGCGACTCAAGGACAACTGGACGACTGTTTAAATCGCCAAGCAGTACTTCAGAAGGCGCGCCTTCCGCATATCGGTGCTGAATGACTATTGCTTGCCCCTGTTTATCACTCCAGAGAGCAGACTGAGCAATCTCCATCAAACCCGCTTTAAGCGCTTTTAAAAATTGATCATCAACGGTTTTGAAGATACTGACAATCAACTGGCCTTGAATCCAATCACACGTTAACTGTTCTAAACCATCAAAACGACGCCCACGGCCATGGAACAAACGTCTTACTTCATTCGGCACCATCTCTAGTTGTGTGGTCAGTTGTGCAAAGAAACACGGTAAGTGTTCAGCCTGCATCGCGATTGGTGTTATTTGTTTATCTTCGGCCATGTTAACTCCCATGGTGTAAGCCAAGATTCGATACCTTGGCTGGTCATGTGTTGATTCCATTTTTCGCCACATTCGGCTCTGTTTCGTGGATCGCATACAAACTGATAGGCTTGCTGCTGATAGTCAAAACGAAGGGCAAAAGCATGGAGATAACCCCGATCAGCACTGTTGCTAGCGTTATAAATAGGGTCACCGGCAATTGCAGACCCTAACGACTTCAGCGCCACCCTAATCTGATGGGTCTTTCCCGTGTGTGGCCGACATAAAAACAACCTTTCCCCTGCCATGCCCGCTAGAGAGAAAAACTGTGTAATAGCAGGATTATCCTGTGTGTTGACCAATTTCCAAGCCGAACGTCGTGAACGTTGCATATCACCGCTAATAAGCCCTTGCTTCTTCTTTGGTTTATTACACCCAATAGCCAGATAGAACTTTTCCACTCGACGGTCAGCAAACTGTTTACTAAGTTCACTCGCCGCACCACTGTTGCGCCCTAATAGTAGGATTCCGGAGGTCATCTTATCTAGGCGGTGGATCAAATACAGTTTGTCATCACCCGTTAGTTTGGCGACTTCTGCAAGCAACATGGTATCGCCGTCATCTTTGTGTACTGAAACATTAGGATGTTTATTGATGACGATAAAATCGGGGTGGGTATATAAAATATCAAACATATATCGGGCTCCACTTTGGACGCATGAGTATACCCATTCTCATCGTGAAAACCAGTCTAACCACCCACGCTGCAAGCCTTACGCTAAAGTTGAAGCAAAAAAAAACCTCCTTTCGGAGGTTTTTTAAGGGTGGGTAATCCGATTACAGCTTTTTAGAGAAAACCGCTGTCAGTGCGATGATACCAAGACCTAACAGCATGATTTCACCTTTGCCACTATCGAAGCCTGACTTGACACCCATGAAGGCAACAATAGCGATAGCAACTGGAATTACGTATTTAACCAAGTTGTACCATAGGCCGAATAGTGGGAATGATACTTCGCCGTCGTTAGTGATTTCTTTCTCAAGGTCTGCACGAGATAGACGCCAGCCAGCAAAGATACACACCAACATACCGCCAACCGCTAGGAAGATCTTATCGGTTAACAAGTCAAAAATATCGAATGCACCTGTACCAAATAATGTTGGACCTACACCGCCTAGAGATAGTGAAGCGAACACACATAGTGAAGCCATTACTACGCTTGAGCTAAGTACTGCTGTTGAACGCTTCATGCCTTTTTCATCGATTAGGTAAGATACAACAACTTCAAGAAGAGAAACTGAAGATGTTAGTGCTGCTACCGTTAGTGCGATGAAGAACATTAGAGCGAATAGTAGACCGATTACGCCGCCCATTTCAGCGAATAGTTGAGGTACAACAACGAACACCAAGCCAGGACCTGCTGCGGGTTCCATACCGAACGCGAACATTGCTGGGAACATCGCGACACCGGCTAGGATCGCAACACCCGTATCCATAGCCGTCACCATACCTGTCGTCTGAACTAAGTTCTCTTTTTTCTTCAGGTAAGAACCGTAGGTCATCATACAGCCCATACCAAGACTTAGTGAGAAGAATGCCTGACCTAGCGCAGCTAGAACAACATTACTGTCTACTTTTGAAAAGTCTGGCATGAATAGGAATTCTAGACCTGCCATTGCACCTGGTAGCATCAAACCTTTTACCGAGACAACGATCAGAATTAGGAATAGAAGCGGCATTAGAATCTTACCCGCTTTCTCGATACCGCCTGAAATACCCTTCATTACGATAATGATGTTGAAAGCTAGATAGATACCCATCCACATAAGTGGCTGAACAGGATCTGAGATAAAGCTACCGAAGCTATCACCGATTGCTTCAGGTGTGCTTAGTAGACCACCACCCACTTTGAAGATGTATGCGAGAGCCCAACCACCTACGACAGGGTAGAAACCCATGATCAGTAGGCCACTTAGAACCCCCATTACCCCAGTAAAGGTCCAACGACGGTCAGTCGATTTGAACGCGCCTACTGCTGATAGACCTGTCTTACGACCAATAGCGAATTCTGTAAGCATTACGCTAAAGCCGATAAAAATTACAAAAAGTAGGTAAATTGCAACGAACGCACCGCCGCCACTCTCACCTGCTGTGTAAGGAAATTTCCATATGTTGCCTAAACCAACAGCAGAACCTGCTGCGGCCATGACGAAGCCTAGTTTAGACCCCCATGTATCACGGGGCTGTGCACTTGTACTTGTAGCCATGGTTACTCCATTAAATCATGTTTTAAGTTGTGTTTGCTTCTGTTAGGCGTCTTTAAAAGTGGTTGTATAATTTTTTTTACACTTATTAAACTTGTCAGTGACGCTAACGTTGTAGCAAGTAAAACAGTTTAAGATTAAAATTGGAAGCCCGAACAGTATATTTTTCCACCATAAATGTAAAGATTGTGTTTAAATGCTGTTTTTTTCACCTATAACACCCGCCAAACACCAGATTTTACATTCACATAACATATTTGTGCTTTTCAGCATTCATTCCGTATAGTTTCTACCGCCACTAATTTGTGACTTGTCCTAGCGCGCCGTGAGCTCTAATATTGGAGTGCTATATATTACCTAGGTATCTGAATGGAAAAGTTTTATCACTTCCTGACTCTCGCTGGCATTGTCTTTTACTGGATACTCGTTGCAGGTGTAACCATTCGTGTTGTACTAAAGCGCCGAGCGGTGAGTGTGTCGCTTGCCTGGTTAATGGTTATCTACATCATTCCGGTTGTAGGTGTCGCTTGCTATTTCCTATTTGGTGAACTCAACCTCGGCCGTAAACGGGCAGAGAGAGCAAAGGAGATGTTGTCTCCCTTTGCACAATGGTTCGCCAAACTCAATGACTGCCACGCTCACTCACCCGAAAGTTTCGGCCGACATATTTACCGTATAGACGAACTGTGTAATAACCGATTAGGCTTGCCTGCATTGTCTGGCAACTCCTTGTCACTACAAAGCTCGCCCGAACAAATCCTCCATTCGGTCATCGACGATATCGAAAATGCGCAATCAAGTATTCGAATGGTTTTCTATATTTGGCATCCGGGTGGACTAGCCGACTCCGTTGCATCTGCCTTAATCAAAGCTGCCAAACGTGGTGTAAATGTGAAGCTACTGCTTGACTCCGCTGGTAGTCCACGCTTTTTCCGCAGCGAGTGGTTAAAGATGATGAACAATGCAGGTATCGAAGTCGTTCAAGCTCTAGAAGTCAGTCCATGGCGTATATTCTTACGCCGCCTCGATTTACGTCAGCATAGAAAAATCATCGTTATTGATGAAAAAATTGCCTATACGGGCTCAATGAACATGGTTGATCCAGCGTACTTCAAGCAAGATTCTGGTGTCGGTCAGTGGATTGATATTATGGTTCGTATAACGGGCCCTACCGTCAATGTGCTATCAGCAATTCACTGCTGGGATTGGGAAGTGGAAACTGGCTCTCGTCGTTTTCCTCAGTTACCAGAATGCCGCATTAACCCGAACGAACCTCAGCACCCTATTCAAGTCGTTCCGTCTGGTCCAGGGATGCCTGATCACCTAATATCCCAGGTGCTCACATTAGCAATCAATCAGGCCAATCATTCCGTTCGAATTACTACACCCTATTTTGTGCCAAGTTCTGACTTACTAGAAACACTCAAAATGACCGCTCAAAGGGGTATTAAAGTTGAGTTGATCATCCCGCATAAGAATGACTCCATCATGGTTCAGTGGGCCTCTCGTGCCTTCTACAGTGAATTGCTTAGTGCAGGGGTCGAAATTTACGAGTTTTATGGTGGTCTACTCCACACTAAGTCAGTCGTGATCGATGAACAGTTCTGCTTAGTGGGCACCGTTAATATGGACATGCGTAGTCTATGGCTAAACTTCGAACTGACATTAGCAATTGACGATGAAGCCTTTACCAAAGAGATGTTGTGGCTTCAGCAAAGCTACATCAATCAATCTCATCAGGTCGACCTCGAACAATGGCAAAAACGCACTCTTTATTCGCGCTTTTTGGAACGAGTTTTTTACCTGTTTAACCCTCTACTCTGATCCGTGCTTGATATTGACGCCTTGCCATGGTTTAAATATGGCAATGCGTTAATAGATAAGGACTTCCAATGTCAGAAAGCAAACAGACCAAGTATGTTACGGCAGGCCGCGACAAAAAATGGACTAATGGGGTTGTCAACCCACCCGTTCAACGCGCTTCAACTGTGGTCTTCGATACCGTTGCGGAAAAACACCATGCAACCGTCAACCGAGCGAACAAGACTCTCTTCTACGGTCGCCGTGGTACCAATACGCATTTTGCTTTTCAAGACGCAATGACAGAAATCGAAGGCGGCGCTGGCTGTGCGTTATACCCATGCGGTACAGCAGCGATTGCTAACGCTATTCTGTCATTTGTCGAAACAGGAGACCATATTTTGATGGTTGACACCTGTTATGAGCCGACACGCGACTACTGTGACAAGATCCTCAAGAAGATGGGAATCGAGACCACCTACTATGAGCCAACCATAGGTGAAGAGATTCGCAGCCTCATCAAACCCAATACCAAGATCCTGTTTTTGGAATCTCCAGGCTCTATCACGATGGAAGTTCAAGATGTTCCTACCCTAGCGCGTATCGCTCATGAAAATGAGATGATTGTCATGCTCGACAATACATGGGCGGCGGGAGTGAACTTTTCACCGTTTGATCACGGCGTCGATATTTCTATTCAAGCGGCGACCAAATACATTGTCGGTCACTCAGACGTGATGCTTGGAACCGCGGTAGCCAACGAGAAGCATTGGGACCAACTTCGCGAACAAAGCTACTTAATGGGTCAGTGTGTTTCTCCGGATGACGCTTACCTTGGGCTGCGTGGTATACGAACACTCGACGTTCGCATGCGCCAACACGCAGAAAACAGCCTCAAAGTGGCACAGTGGCTCCAAACAAGACCTGAAGTTGACCACGTGCGTCATCCTGCCT
This sequence comes from Vibrio sp. TRT 29B02, assembly GCF_050113655.1. Classification (NCBI taxonomy): domain Bacteria; kingdom Pseudomonadati; phylum Pseudomonadota; class Gammaproteobacteria; order Vibrionales; family Vibrionaceae; genus Vibrio; species Vibrio sp. TRT 29B02. The sequence goes on along the minus strand of NZ_JBNJOJ010000003.1, from coordinate 81,548 downwards.
TGGATTCTTGCCCAGGCCACGAATTCTTTAACCGTGATTTTACCGGCGGTAACGGCCTGTTTTCGTTTGTTCTAAAAACCAGCTATCCACGTGCAACTACCGCATTACTTGATGGTATGCAGCACTTTAGTATGGGTTACTCTTGGGGTGGATTTGAGAGTTTAATCTTAGCCAACGAACCTAAAAGTTTTGAGAACCTGCGCACCGTTGCCAATCCTAATTTTGAAGGCACACTAATACGTGTACATATTGGTCTGGAAAATGTTGACGATCTTATTGCAGACCTTGAAGCTGGTTTCGCACGTTACAACGCTTTAATTCTTGAGAAAGAAGCGACGGCTTAGTTGCGAAAAAGCCGCAGCTATTGGTAAGCCTCGTTCGCGAGGCTTTTTAATACCCTGATTTTATTGATAATTAACTTAGATACTTCACCACTCACTCATAGTGCATCAAAACTGTTGTTTTTTAGCCCGTCATCACGATTTAACATCTTATTAACCACTCTCTTTTCGTATTATCATTATTTTCTTCTACGGTTAAATATCTCATCAGAGGTCATACCAGAAGGAGTTAAACTTGAAACTGCTCTACTCCCTAGTCCTTAGCTGCACGTTAGCGGTTGGACATCCCATGCTAACCAATCTCGCGCACGCGAGCGGTTACACTCAAACTCACTACCCCATTGTGCTTGTTCATGGGCTGTTTGGTTTCGATTCTCTCGCCGGAGTCGATTATTTCTACGGCATACCTCACGCATTAACCCGAGACGGTGCCACTGTTTACGTCGCACAGGTTTCCGCGACTAACAGCACCGAAGTAAGAGGCGAACAACTACTTAGTCAGGTAGAGATGGTTTTAGCGGCGACAGGTACAGCCAAGGTCAATCTAATTGGCCATAGTCACGGTGGTCCAACCGCTCGTTATGTGGCGTCAGTACGGCCTGACCTCGTCGCCTCAGTAACCAGCATTGGTGGAGTGAATAAAGGTTCGAAAGTCGCAGATTTAGTTAGGGGAACCGTTCCTGAAGATTCAGGATTAGAAGGTTTGGCGGTAAAGCTCGCTGGAGGGCTAACCACACTGATTAATCTGCTCTCTGGTGGAACAGAGTTAGACCAAGATCCCTTGGCATCACTCGAGGCATTAACCACTGAAGGCTCGCTGGCGTTCAACCAAAATCACCCATACGGAATACCAACCACGGAATGTGGCAACGGAGACTTACTCGCTGACAATGGGGTTTACTACTACTCTTGGACTGGCTCTTCCACTTTTACCAATCTTTTAGATCCTACTGACGGAGCGTTAGTCGTCCTTGGCTGGGCTTTTAGTGAACCGAATGACGGTCTGGTGGGTGCGTGCAGTACTCATTTAGGTAAGGTGATTCGTGATGATTATCGAATGAACCATCTCGATGAAATCAATGGGCTTTTAGGGATTCACCATCTATTTGAGACCGACCCGGTCACTCTGTATCGTCAGCACGCGAATCGTCTGAAACAACAAGGGTTATAAGGATTACTTGATGAAAAAGGCCGCTCTCTTTACCATTATCATCATGACTTGTGTTGGTGTAGGCGCGGTCTTTTATCCATCTCCAGATCAGCAAGCCAAGATCTCAGACGCACCGTCCCAGCAAGATGTCGCCGCTGATACTGCCACGACAAAGCACTTCTTCGATTATTCATTGAGCAGCTTAGGGGAACAAAGCCTCGAAGAAATCACACAAAGAGTCAGTCAGAATGCTTCCACAGAGTTGGAGTCCACTCAACAACAAGCACTATTCTCACTCTACCTAGAATACAAACAGGCACTCACTGAACTTGAGCCATTAGAATCACAATCGATTACCGCGATCGATTTCGAACAATTGCACCTGCGTATTCTCGAGTTGCAACAGCAATTTTTTTCTCAATCACAAATTGACCTATTGTTCTCTGAGGAAAATCTTTTACGCGAATTGGCAATCAACAAGATGAAACTCCTTCATGACGATTTAGATAGCCAACAACAATTGAGTATAATTGAACAACAACTTGCAGATATGCCAGAGTACATTCAGACCGCAGAAATAAACAACCAACTGATCACAGTGCTTACTTCAATGTCAGCACTTGATACCCAAGCAAAGCATCTAGCCCGTGTTGAGCGAGTCGGTTCTGAAGCGGCCGCACGTCTTGAAACGCTCGATTTAGAGCGTGAAAGATTCCAAACAACGCTAGATTCCTATTTGCAGCAAAGGGAAGAGATTCTGACAGCCTCCTTCCTTTCAGAACAGGATAGAATCGAGCAAATCGCCCTCCTTAGAAAGCAAAGCTTCGATCCTATTCAACTGAAACGGGTTCAGGCACTGGAAAGGATTCATGATCAACAGCATTAATGTAACCATTGCTAACGGGATTTTTGGGGACAGTTAACTAGATGATCATCCACCATGCCTACCGCCTGCATAAAGGCATAGCAGATCGTCTCACCAACAAACTTAAACCCCTTTTTCTTGAGAAATTTGCTCATCGCTTTTGACTGTTCAGTAGAGACAGGCACATCACTCATCTCGGTCCAGTGATTGACGATGGGCTGTCCATCAACAAACTGCCACAATGCATCAGAAAGGCTGCCATACTCTTCCTTTAGGGCCAATGCGGCACGGGCATTACCGAATACCGAGGTGATCTTGCCACGATGTTTAACCACATCAAAATTCTCAATGATGCGTTCTACTTCCGATTCATCATATTGAGCGAGGGTTTCTAGATGGTAGTTTTCAAAAGCTGCACGATAGCCTGCTCTTTTTTTCAAAATAGTAATCCAACTTAGGCCGGCTTGCGCCCCTTCTAAAGTGATGAACTCAAATAACACGGTGTCGTCGTAAACAGGCACTCCCCACTCAGCGTCATGATAATTACGTTCAAGTTCATGGTTCATCGCCCATGCACAGGTTGTCTCCTTGCTCATTCCTTTTCTCCCTAAAAAAACAAACGCCCCCAACAGAGTCAGGGGCGCTTTTGTATTCAACCCGTTAGTTTGGCACTTTGACTTTGTGGAATAGACGATACAACACTGGTACGACAATAAGTGTCAGTACAGTTGCAAACCCTAAACCAAACATAATCGTCACCGCCATCGGCTTAAAGAAGATATCAGGTAAAAGAGGAATCATACCCAATATCGTGGTAATCGCCGCCATACATACAGGTCGCACACGGCTAAGTGCCGCATCTACGACCGCAACGTATGGATCTTTACCCGAATGCATCTCTATCTCAATTTGGTCAAGCAAGACGATACCGTTTTTCAGCAACATGCCGGACAAACTGAGGAAACCCAGCAAGGCCATAAAGCCAAACGGAGTATTAAGTGCCAGTAAGCCCGTGGTTACCCCAATAATGGCTAACGGTACAGTCAACCACACTATCAGTGGTTCTTTGACCGAGTTAAATAGGAACACGGTGACCAAGAACATGAACAGGTAACCCATTGGCATGGTAGTGAACAAAGATGCCTGTGCTTCACCAGAAGACTCGTATTCACCGCCCCATTCCAAAGAATAACCTGGTGGCAATTCAATAGCTTCTATCTGCGGCATTAGACGTTTCTGCAACGTCGCGGCTGTCTCTTCACCAAGTATGTCAGGGTCGGCCATTACCGTCAGCATACGTTTACGATTCTTACGCACAATAATCGGGTCTTCCCAGCGTAAGTCGTAACCCATAGTGACTTGTTGTAATGGAATGTACTCACCGAGTGCAGGACTCCATATCTTCATTCCTTCAATGTTACGGATATCGACTCGCTCATCTTCAGGTAAACGTGCCACGATCGGCATTAGCGTTGTTCCGTCTCGGTAGACACCTATCGATTTACCCGAGAACGACATTGCGAGGAATTCATCCACGTCTGATTTAGTGATGCCGTAACGTCGCGCCTGACTTTCGTTAAACTGAGGTTCAAGTACCTTAGTACGCTCACGCCAGTCATGACGAATGTTCGTCGCACCTGGGTCTGCATGCATGATGTCCGAAACTTGCTGCGCAATACCACGTAATACGGTCGGGTCAGAGCCAATGATTCTTGCTTCAATTTTTGCACCACCACCAGGACCTAACTCAATTTGTTTCAGCTTGTAGTTAATTTCTGGGAAGTTGTCTTCAAGGTGCTGCCTAAATTGCGTCATCAAATTTGCTAACTGCTCATAGCTGGCGACCCTAGTTGTAATCTCACCATAACCTGCGTAACTTTTTTCCGGCGCGTAGGTCAGCATAAAGCGCTGTAAGCCTTTACCTGCAGTCGTCGTAACGTGCTCAACGCCATCTTGGCTCGATAACCATGACTCTAACGCTTTTAGCTTGGTGTTAGTCGCTCGAATATCAGTCCCTTCAGGTAACCAAACATCGGTTTGGAAGATTGGCGTCGTCGACGATGGGAAGAATGATTGCTTAACTTGAGTAAATCCTGCGATGCTCGCTGCCAGACCAAGTATTAGAACCCCAACGGTCAGCCATGCTCGCTTCATACAGAACTCAAGGAAGCCTTTGTACATAACAAAGATCATGCCGTTGTATGGATCGCTCTCTTCACCTTCTTGCTTGAACTTTTGTCCCTTAAAGAAGATATCAGCAAAGAATGGTGTTAATGAGATTGCGGTAAACCAGCTTAGCATCAACGATATCAACAGTACGGTAAACAAAGTGCCACAGTATTCACCTGTTGCATCTTCAGATAAACCGATTGGTGCGAAAGCCGTCACAGCAATAACCGTAGCCCCTAGTAGTGGCCACTTAGTCTGAGTCACAATGTCGGTTGCCGCTTGCAACCTCGTTCGACCTTTCTGGGTTCCTATCAATATCCCTTCGACCACCACAATGGCATTGTCCACCAGCATACCCAAAGCGATAACCAGTGCACCAAGAGAAATCCTTTGCAAATCAATCGCGAAATACTTCATGAAGATAAAGGTGCCAAGTACCGTCAATAACAGAATCAATCCGATCAACAGACCTGAGCGCAACCCCATGAAGAAAAGCAGTACGATAATTACAATCGCCACCGCTTGACCAAGACTCACAACAAATCCACTCACCGATTTGTCGACTTCTTTTGGCTGACTGTATATCTCTGCAATATCGACACCCACAGGCTGCTGATATTTTAGCTCCGCTAAGCGGCGGTCGAAACGCTTACCAACTTCAACTACATTCACCCCTTGAGCAAAAGAGACCCCAAGGTTCAGCGCCAACTTGCCGTTAAAGGTAATAATATTACTTGGTACTTCGACATAACCACGTTTGATATCCGCGACGTCTTTCAAGTAAATCAAACCTTGAGCACCACTTTCGGTCAGAATCAAATCGCCCAACTGATCCACATTCTGGAACTCACCAGTCGGATGAATACGAATGTACTCATCACCAATTCTGATCGCACCGGCATCTGATACAACGTTTTGCGTCGCCAGTAAGTTGAACACCGTATTAGGAGACAAACCAAGACTGCTCATTCGCTTCATCGAGATTTCGATGAACACCTGCTCTTGTTGCTGTCCTGAAACGGAAATCTTGCTCACGCCATCGATAAGTTCCAAGTCTCGTCTTAGATAGTCGACATAATCGAGTAGCTCTTTATAACTGTATCCATCTCCCGTTACGGCCAGCAAAATACCATAAACGTCTCCAAAATCATCGATGACTTGCGGAGCATTGACGCCCGGTGGTAACTGCCCTTTCAAGTCATTCACTTTACGGCGCAGTTCATCCCAAATCTGAGGCAAATCATCAGGGCCATAGTTGTTTTTCATTGTCACGGTGATCTGCGACAACCCTCGGCTCGATATAGAATTGACTTCATCTACGTAGGTGAGTTGCTGAATGGCTTTCTCTAGCGGATAAGTCACTTCTTCTTCAACTTGCTGAGGTGTCGCGCCCGGATATGAGGTGACAACCATGGCATCTTTGATAGTAAAAGCGGGATCTTCTAACTGCCCCAATCCAAAAAATGCCGCTGTACCACCAATCAGAAATATCAGTGATATCATCCAACTGATAACACGGTTGCGAATAAAGTACGCCGCTATGCCGGTAATCTTGTCATCATCCTGAGGCAAGTTATTATTCACTTCACTCATTGCCTGCCTCCTGTTTAACCACTTGAACTTGCATTCCTTCTCTCAATCTCGACAGACCCGCAACCACCACGGTTTGATCTTGGCTTAAGCCATCTAAGATCTGGATTAGATCTTTACTAGCCTTACCTACAATCACTTGCTGCTTGGTCACTGTGCTATCCGAATTTAAGCGCCATACATATTTGTTCTCTTTATCCAGATCATCGCCATCCCCATTGAAAATGGCTTCAATTGGAATTTGAACCCCGAGGTTGAGCTTTAGACCGACATTCTCACCTTTCGATGTCACTTCCACAGGCATACCATCAAGAATGTACTCCTTTTCCGGCATTGGCATTGATAATGTCACCGTGAAGGTGCCAGTGGCAGGATCTGGCTCAGTGGTGAACTCTTTGATCTGAGCTGAATATTGATTACCACTCGGTACTTTTACGACCGCCTGAATTTTTGACAAGGTAGCCTGATTCGGCTGATTTGTATAAAGACGGTCAGGCAACTGAATCAGCACTTCAACACTGTCGACACTATGGATGTTGACCACTTGCTGCCCAACTTGAATGTTTTCAAACTGATCGGCATTGACACGAGAGATGATGCCATCCACCGGAGCATGAAGCTTGGTAAAGGACAAGCGTAGTTTAGCAAGTTCGAGCTCTGCGTAAGCGATTTGACGATTTGCCGCTATTTCATCGAACTGCGACTTAGCTAACAAGCCCTTATCAACTAACGGTTTAGAACGCTTGTATTGACTATCCACTACACTATAACGCGCCGAAGCATTGTCGACTGCAAGTTGGTAATCCGTTGGGTCTAACTCTGCAATTAAGTCACCCTGTTTTAATTGGTCACCTTCTTTAACATAGAGCCGACTAATTTCACCCGCGACACGAAAACTGAGATGTGAACGCTCAGCCGCATTTGCGACCGCTGGAAAGTAGAGTCTATCCTCAACAACAGACTGACTAGACAGATCAACGACTTTCACTTTAGGTGTACCAAAATCGACATACTGCGGTTCACCACCACATCCAGCCAACATGACTAAAGATGCGAGAGGACCGAGACATAACCACTGTTTCATCTTACAACCCTCGCTCTTTAATCCACTCGCGGACTTTGACACCCGCCTCAATACCACTGACACCAGACACAATAATTTGGTCACCTTCACTGAGGCCACTTTGCACCTGAAGTTTGTCGTTTATCTCGACATGGGCTTGAGAAACGATACCTTGGGAGTCAACACGCCAAACATACGTTTTTCCGTCTTGCTCCATTAACGCGGATTGAGGTATTTGAGTGGCGCCGGTGGATTCAACGGCAACGTGCACTGAACCTGCCATACCTGGCAGAATACCCACATCCTTAGGCCGTTCCATCACCATAGTGACTTTATATGATCCCGTTTTGGTGTCAGCTTCGGTATCCACTTCCTGAAACACTAAATCATATTGATTATTAGGGAAGGCATCGAAGGTCATGGTTGCGGTTAAATTTACCCCACTAGCAAACTTATTGAGCAAGTGATCGGGTAATTGGAAAATCACCTTCATTAGCTGGTTGGTCTGAACATTCATTACACCCTGTTTGGCGGCCATATACTCATGATTTTCCGCAGCAATAAGCGAGATAGTGCCATCATAAGGTGCAACCAGCTTGGTGTATCTGAGATTCGCACGGGCCTGCTCTAGCGTCGCTTTAGCAGAATTATGGTTAGCTTTGGCTTGATCAAAGTCTTGCTCTGAAACGACTTTATCTTCACGCAGCTTTTTATAACGCTGATATTGAACATCCGCTAAACGAAACTGGGCTTCGGCCTGCTTGGCGAGTAATGTGTACTCATCTGGATTGAGTGATGCCAGTACATCCCCTTTTTTCACCATCTGCCCCGCTAGGACATCGATGGATTGCATTTGACCGGGCACTCTAAACGCCAGCACTGCTTTATCACCGGCTTCTGACGTGGCAGGAAAATCACGTTCAAATTGGGCATTGCCGACAGAAACAGTAAATAATTTAGCAGGTCTGGATTCTGGTTCAGGGACAGGAGGGAGTTCCTTACCACAACCGCTTAGTGCCGAGGTTATGGCAAGCAACAACAAAGATTTATGCATGAGTCAATCATCCGTTTGTAGCTATTAGTTACAAAGATAGATGAATGATAACGCGACTTCCACAGCACTTGAGGTAAATTATTATGAAAATTAATAATTTGCCTTGATATGAGTATGGAGTCGCACTTTTGAACAATAGAACTATAAAGCCTTAAACTCTCTATCGACTTTAAAGGCATCTGAAGTGACATACGCTTCAATGTCACGGATTTGTGTTTCGAGCTGAGACAAATCCTTATCAATGGTATTAAGCAAAGAATCCGGCGTTTGCCCTTGCTGCCATGGTTTGTTTTTTAACTTATGCTCCTGCTGAGCCTTTATTGTCTCAACATAGTTCGCTGGCTGCTTTTCTATCATTAATGTCATCGCGACATAGGCGAGCAAAACTAAAAAACTCCCACCAAGCAGCGCCGCAGAAATGACCAGAATACGTACCAACCAAACTTCCAACGAAAAATAGTTGGCGAGACCCGCACATACCCCTGTAATTTTGCCATTTACCGTATCACGATATAGTTCTTTGCTACTCATAACGACGCCTCCAAGTTGGAGATTCTGCATCTAAAATGCGTTCTAGCGTTTCGACTCGTTTGTGCATTTTTTCTGCTTTATCGGAGAGTTGCTCTAGACGCTGAAGGTCTTCACTCGACAACCCTGTGCTTGCATTCTTCTTGCTGCGGTAATGAAGAAATAACCATAAAGGTGCAACAAAAATCAGAAAAACAATCAATGGCCCAGCAATAAGAAATGACGACATACAATAACTCCTTAGTAAAGGCAGATTGTTGGAACAAACCAGACTATCTGCCTATTTAAATTAACAAAACAAACCGAGAATTACTTTTTCTCTTCCATCTGCTGTTTGAGTTTTTGTAGCTCTTTCTCAATTTCGTCTTCGGCTTGCAACTCAGCAAACTCTTGATCCAAGGATTTGGCATTGCCCGTTTTAGCATAGAGATCCGCTTCGGCTTCCATCTCATCGATCTTGCGCGAGTACTGTTCAAACTTGGCCATTGCTTCACTGGTACGCGCCGTGTGAAGATGCTTTTGCACATCGCGACGATTTGAAGCCGTTTGGCTGCGAATCGCTAACGCCTGCTGCTTAGCGCGAGTTTCGGTAATTTTAGTTTCGAGTTTGCCGATTTCGCCAGTCAGCTTATCAATCGTCTCTTCCACTAATGTCTGTTCAGTGTGAAGACCTTTAAGAAGGTCTTGCAGCTTCTGTTTTTCAATCAGAGCCGCTCTCGCTAAATCTTCACGCTGCTTGGTTAGCGCAAGCGTTGCTTTTTGCTGCCACTCATTGATTGTGTCTTCAATAGACTCAACTTTGCGCGCCAATTCTTTCTTATCAGCAATCGCTTTCGCTGAATTGGTACGCACTTCAACTAGCGTATCTTCCATTTCCTGAATGATAAGGCGAATCATCTTTTCTGGATCTTCAGCTTTATCCAATAGAGCACTGATGTTTGAATTTACGATGTCTGCGAATCGAGAGAAAATACCCATAGCTAGGCTCCTTATTACAGTTAGCGAGAACCGATCTTCATCGGCTCAACAAAATACCTTGGTTCTAGTTCTATATAACAAATTACATGCCAAAAAAATAAACATTACAAATCAGTTATTTATAAAAACATACCAATACATACCATATCGATGTATGCTGAATTTAACCAACTATTGGTAAATTTCGCCACGGAGTCGCAGCATGCAGCAAAATCTCATCGGGGAATCCCCTGCTTTCCTATCGGTACTCGACAAAGTCTCGAAGCTGGCCGCCATAGAACGACCAGTATTAATTATTGGCGAGCGAGGTACGGGTAAAGAGCTGATTGCGCAGCGCCTACATTATTTGTCTAAACGTTGGGATCAGCCACTTATCTCACTCAACTGTTCGACGCTTAGCGAAGGTCTCATCGATTCAGAGCTATTTGGTCATGAACAGGGCTCATTTACTGGTTCAAAAGGCAGACATAAAGGGCGATTTGAACGTGCAGAAAATGGAACACTATTTCTTGATGAACTTGCCACCGCTCCACTACTGGTGCAGGAAAAACTCTTGCGTGTTATTGAGTATGGGCAGTATGAACGTGTAGGGGGACATCAGTTGCTTAACGCCAATGTGCGTTTAGTTTGTGCAACCAATGCTAACCTTCCTCAAATGGCAGAGAGTGGTGATTTTCGTGCTGACTTGCTCGACAGACTCGCGTTTGATGTCATTCATTTGCCTCCTCTGCGAGAAAGGCAAGAAGATATCTTACTGCTGGCAGAATATTATGCGATTAAGATGTGCCGTGAATTGGGCTATGAGTACTTTGTTGGCTTTTCCGCCCAAGCAGAGAAAAGCCTTCTCCATTACCATTGGCCAGGTAATGTTCGTGAACTGAAAAATGTCATTGAACGGGCCGTATACCAGCATGGTCAACAACAAGATCCGATCGACACCCTTGTCTTCGACCCTTTTCAATCTGGCTGGCAAACAACAGATTCTAGTGTGCAAGATGACGATATCTCTCCGGCTCACACGTTCACGTTCCCGCTCGACTACAAGCTGTGGCAAGAGCAGCAAGATCAACTCATTCTGACTGAAGCATTGAAACAGAGTCAGTTCAATCAACGGAAAGCCGCAGAAATGCTCGGGCTGAGCTACCATCAATTGAGAGGGATGGTTCGTAAGTACGACCTAACAAACCTCAATTAACCTTGCAAAACTGTACTTTTGCTTTGGTTACTGATTGTATTTAGTGGTAAATTATTAGGATCTTAAGGCATAATGATCAGTTCCATTATGCTTTGTCCCAGACAATTGTTCTTTCTATGAAAGCATTCATACAGTTTACATTAGGGTTATTTAGCCTCAGCCTCTTAGCTGGCTGCGGTGAAGAAATTGATCATAGCAAAATTCGTCAAAACGGTTTTGTTTATTGTGGTCAAGGCAGCCCAGCAACATTCAACCCGCAGTTGGTAGACAGCGGTATTACCTCTGAGACCTTGAGTCCCCAGATCTATAACACTCTGCTTACCTTAGATAATGATAATTACCAGCCCGTTGCAAGTCTCGCTACTGCTTGGCAAGTAAACAAACAAGGGACTGAGTACACCTTTGACTTACGTAAAGGCGTACAGTTTCAAACGACCGCTTGGTTTACGCCCTCACGCACCATGAATGCCGATGACGTTGTCTTCAGCTTCCATCGAATCATAGATAGCACCAGCCCATTTCATTATGTGGGCAGCGGCCTGTACCCTTGGTTTAGTGGTATCGACTTCAATAACCTTGTGATTGATGTGACTGCCCTTTCCGAGTACCGCGTCAAGTTTACTCTTAGCCGCCCCGACAATAGTTTTCTGTCTAACATCGCCACTAGCCATGCCGTGATTCTTTCAAAAGAGTATGCTAGTCAGTTAGAGCTGCGTGATGATAAAGGCATGATCGACTCTCATCCCGTTGGTACTGGCCCCTTCTATTTGGCTGAATATCAGGTTAACGATTTGATCCGCTTGAAGAAACACAAAGGCTATTGGAAATCGCAGCCAAAGATGGAACAAGTGGTATTCGATATTTCACAGCGTGGGACAGGAACGTTGGCGAAGCTGTTACGCAAAGAGTGTGATGTGCTCAATTCACCACTCTCAAGCCAGTTACCGATTATTGAACAGAGTGACGACGTTAAGCTGACAGCAAAACCTGCAATGAATATCTCTTTTGTTGCTGTAAACACCTCGCACCCAGCGTTGAATGATGCTCGCATACGCAAAGCTCTGAATTACGCGATAAACAGACAGAACATTCTCGATTCAGTCTACTATGGCACTGGCAGTCAGGCTTATTCTGTCTTACCTCCCTCGTCTTGGGCATATCAGAAAGACACTATCCAGATTCGTTATGACCGTAATTACGCCATCGCGTTACTACGAGAAGCGGGATACAGCAAAGGGTTAGAGCTGACAATGTCAGTGCCTCTAGAGCCACGTGCTTACAACCCTAGCCCTAGAAAAACGGCCGAATTAATCCAAGCAAACTTGGCCGATGTTGGCATAAAACTCAACCTGTTAACCAACGACCGCTACAGTCGTGGTGATGTGGATAGCAACGCCAATATTGACCTGTACTTAACGGGTTGGATTGCGAATACTGGCGACCCTGACAATTTTTTACGACCGCTGCTGTCGTGTGATTCAGATCGAGTGGGTCTTAATGTATCCAGTTGGTGTAACCCAGACTTCGATTTCTTACTCGACCTAGCGCTTGAAGTCGACAAACTTCGTTACCGAAAGAATCTGTATAAACAAGCGCAAAATATTTTGAATGAAGAATTTCCTGTTATTCCACTCAACCACGGAATGCAGTTGCAAGCGCACGATAGTTCATTGAAAGGATTTAAAGTGAGTCCGTTTAACGCTCAGCCATTTGATACCGTCGAGAGGGTTCGCTAATGCTGCTCTATGCTGTTCGACGACTCAACCTATTTATCATTACTCTGCTGATCCTGACCATGGTTGGCTTTAGCATCTTACGCCTAGAGCCCAACTCAGCGTGGGCGCTACAAGATTTTTGGAGTGGTTGGCTAACCTACCTCGGCGAGTTAATGCAACTTAATTTCGGCGTCAGTAAAACCGGCGTGGCCATCGTTGATGAGCTGAAAACCGTCTTCCCCGCAACGTTAGAACTGTGTTTGATTGCCTTTTCTATCTCTCTGTTTATTGGTATTCCCATCGGTACTCTGGCGGGTATGAAACAAGGTAAGTGGATCGATACGGCAATCTCATTTACTTCAATGTCAGGTTATTCGGCTCCGCTATTCTGGATTGCACTACTGATGATCATGGTGTTTTCCCTGCATTTTGAAATCTTCCCTGTTGCGGGTCGTTATGATCTGCTCTATCAGATCGATCATGTCACAGGGTTTGCCATCATCGATGCTTTCTTTGCTAATGGAGCTTATCGTGCTCACGCATTGCAAAGTGTTATTGAGCATCTCATTTTACCTTGTTTAGTCCTAGCACTGGCCCCAACAACACAGGTAATTGGCTTGATGCGTACATCGGTAGCTGAAGTGATGAGCCAAAACTACATTCGTGCTGCGCGCATAAAAGGTCTCTCGACCCACGAGATTGTCACTCAACATGTCCTGCGCAACGCTATCCCACCGATCATTCCAAAGATTGGTGTTCAGCTGTCTAGTATGCTCACTCTGGCGATCATCACTGAATCGATTTTTAACTGGCCTGGCATCGGTCGCTGGCTTCTTGATGCACTTTCTCAACAAGACTATGTCTCTATTCAAGCAGGGGTGATTGTTGTTGCTACCTTCGTGCTAACCGCAAACATCTTGTCGGATTTGATTGGCGCTATGATCAACCCGCTAGTAAGGAAAGAGTGGTATGCTAACCGATAACGTCTATCAAGAAGAACATATCCCAACCCAATTCGAGCGATTCTGGCGTAGCTTCCGCGCTAACAATTTAGCGATGTTCGGACTGTGGTGCCTATTATTCATCATTGTCATCACTCTGTTATCACCTTGGATCACGCCTCATGACCCACAAGCTCAAACTGGTGAGCTTTTGATCCCACCTTCATGGAATCCAGCGGGGACTGTTGAATATTTCCTTGGTACAGACGACCTAGGGCGTGACATATTGTCTCGCTTGATTGAAGGGTCAAGATTCACCTTTGGTGCCGCATTCCTTGTCACGATTATCGCCACTGTTGTAGGTTGTGTTATCGGCGTTCTCGCGGGTATGACGAAGGGTTTGTTATCAAGTACGTTAAACCATCTACTCGATACCGTGATGTCGATTCCGTCGCTGCTGCTTGCGATCATCTTCGTCGCATTTCTTGGTTTTGGCGAGTTCAATATCTTACTTGCGATCTGTTTAGCCCTGATCCCACGCTTTATTCGATCCGTCTATATTGCCGTCCACACAGAAGTCGAAAAAGATTACATCATGGCGGCAAGGTTAGACGGCGCGAACGACTTCTATCTGCTCTGGAACTCGATCTTACCTAACGTACTTGTTGTGGTCGCCAGTGAAGTAACCTTGGCTTGGTCTATTGCTATTTTAGATATCACTGCGCTTGGATTCTTGGGTCTGGGTGCACAAGCCCCCAGCACCGAGTGGGGTGCGGTATTGGGTGACTCTGTCGAGTTGATCTACTTGGCACCATGGACGGTGACACTTCCTGGTCTAGCCATCATGTTTACTGTAATTGTGATTAACCTCGTTGGTGAAGGTGTTCGCCAAGCGCTAAATGCGGGGATCGAGTAATGCCGTTGTTAGATATCCGCCACCTCACTATTGAGATCGAAACACCACAAGGCATGATGAAAGCCGTAGACCGAATGAGCCTAACCATGAATGAGGGCGAGATTCGTGGTTTAGTAGGTGAATCAGGTTCAGGTAAAAGCTTGGTCGCAAAAGCGATTGTCGGTGTCTGTAAAGACAATTGGAAAGTGACCGCGGACCGAATGCGTCTCGGCAACGTGGACTTGTTGCAACTCACGCCAAAAGAACGTCGCCGGGTCATAGCACGTGACATCGCGATGATTTTCCAAGAGCCATCAACCTGCCTCGATCCATCAGAAGAGGTAGGAAAACAGCTGATTGAAGCGATTCCTTCTCGTTCATTTGAAGGAAAATGGTGGCAACGCTTTAAATGGCGTCAAAAACAGGCGACCGCTTTGCTGCATAAAGTGGGGATTAAGAATCACCAACAGATCATGCGCAGCTACCCATATGAGCTGACCGACGGTGAATGTCAGAAGATCATGATTGCAATGGCAATTGCTGCCAAGCCAAAACTGCTGATCGCCGATGAGCCAACGAACGATTTGGATCCGATTACTCAGTCGCAAATTTTGCGTCTGTTGAGTCGAATGAACCAGATTCACAATACCTCTATCCTATTGATTGGTCACGACTTAACCACTATTACTCAGTGGGCAAATCGTATCACTGTTATGTACTGTGGTCAGTCAGTAGAATCAGCCGATACCAAAAAGATACTTAGCAAGCCGAAGCACCCTTATACCGTTGCGCTACTTAAAGCGATGCCTGACTTTAGTGATTGGATCCCACACAAAGAGAAGCTGCAATCGTTGCCAGGAACCATTCCTCCATTGCAGCACTTGCCAATCGGATGCCGACTTGGTCCGCGTTGCCCATATGCACAGCGCCAATGTGTAGAAATACCTATGACTCGAAGAATCAAGAATCACAAGTTTGCCTGCCACTTCCCGCTCAACATGGAGAAGAAAAAAGCATGAGTGCCCTATTAGAAGTCACCGACTTATCAAAAACCTTTGTCACTCGAGCCGGACTCTTTCGTAAAAAAGTTCACGAGGCGGTGAAACCTGTCAGCTTTAGTCTTGAGGCAGGGCAAACCATTGGCTTTATCGGACAGAATGGCTCAGGGAAATCGACCTTAGCACGTATGCTATCTGGCGTAGTCGAACCGACATCGGGCGAAATAAGAGTCAATGGTGAACGCTTAGAGCATGAAGATTACTCGACACGCTGTAAACTGATTCGAATGATTTTCCAAGACCCAAATACCTCATTAAACCCGCGCATTCAAATTGGTCGCATTCTGGAAGGGCCTTTGAAACGAAATACCAGCATGCCTCCTGAAGCGCGAATCAAACGTGTCAAAGAGACGTTACTGCGTGTCGGCCTGTTACCTGAACACGCGTACTTCTATCCGCAGATGCTTGCGACTGGTCAAAAGCAGCGTGTTTGTCTTGCGCGAGCGCTGATATTGCAGCCATCCATTATAGTCGCGGATGAAGCCCTAAACGGTCTCGACATGGCAATGCGTTCTCAAATCATTAACCTGTTTTTGGAATTGCAGGAGGAAATGGGCGTTTCCTTCATCTATGTATCGCAGCATATCGGCGTAGTAAAACACATTACCGATAAAGTGATGGTGATGCACGAAGGTGAAGTGGTAGAAAGTGGAGAGACTCATCAGGTACTCTCTTACCCAGAACACCCTATCACTCAAAGATTGGTAGAGAGCCATTTTAACAAGGCAACCTGCTTCAAATAGGATACGAGATGCTAAGGATAGCGTTAATCAGTCTACTCTCTTTCACGCTGCCTTCTGCGGCGCTCGCTTATTCCAATCAACAGACTTGGCTTGATACTCGCTTTGTCGAGAGTGCATTTGTCAATGTCGCCTTACGCAACGAGTATTCCGCAGGGAAAAAGCCTCTGGTGAAATGGAACAAGCCAGTGCGCATCTGGGTCGACCATAGGGTTCCTGACAGCGAACTGCATGATGAGTTAACCAATGCCCACATTCGTCATCTTGCTGCGATCACTGGCCACTCCATTACCCGAGTTTCATCACGTGAACAGGCAAACATTATCTGGATTTTTACTCAGGAATCTCAGTGGCGTGAGGACATTGAACGTGAGCTTGGCAAGCCTGCCTTGGATAATGTTTATGGTGCCATTTGTAAAGCGGGGTATCGGCTCAATCCCGATAGCTCTATGTCTGGTGCCGCCGTCATTATTCCTGTCGACCAAGCAAGAGAACACGGTAAACTGCTCGCTTGTATTGTTGAAGAAATCACTCAGGTCATGGGATTACCTAACGATTCAGAAAGTGCATACCCCTCTATTTTCAACGACCAAACCCCTGAAGATCTGCTGTCTCCACTGGATGTTATACTGCTCAAGTTACTCTATGAACCCGAATTAAAGACGGGAATGAGCGAACAGGAAGCGAAGCCAGTCGTTGCTAACATTTTGCGTAGATACAAAAAAAACGGCACGCTGGAACGAGCCGTTTCTGTTGCTAAAAGTGGCGAACTATTTCAGCTCATTGGCTACTAATTAGCGCGCTTTTTTAGTTCAAATTCGAATTCATCAGGGTAAAGAACGACCCCTTCTTCGTTGTCATTCGGGAAAACAACAACTGACAACTCATCATCTTCCAGACCATGCGTCCAACGGCTAAACCATTTTGCAGTCGATATTGATTCTGCTTTGCAATGTTCCCAGTCCCCCGTTGCCCATTGAGTTGCGAACTCCTCATGAGGCCAAACTGGGACACAGTCTTCATCTTCTGTATTGAGCATTACGCAGCCATGTTCATCGGTCAGAATCCATACTTGACGATGTTTCGCGATCTCTTTAATACAGTAATTAAATCGCTCATCAGGACGCATCTTGCTAACGGTTTCTAACTGCTCTTTAGATAGTGACATTTTTGTTCCTCTAAATAAAACGCCCACGGCGAAAGCCATGGGCGTTTAAAATTCATTGAGCTGGAAATTAAGCCAGTTCAGTTTGAAGCCAAGGCCAGCCTTGTTTCTTACGGCTTAGAGTGTTTTCCATCATAAGCATGCCATCTTTCTCATGCTTAACAAGCTTCTCTGCCCACTCACCCTTATAAAGTAGGCGAGTTTGCGCTGTTGTGATGTCGGTTAGCATTACTGCTGCAAACGCTAGGCCTTCTTCAGAACAACGACGCTCTAGGTCCGCTTCTAGTGCATCGATCATGCCGTCTACTTGCTCTAGTGTCGCAAGTTCAACCTGACCAACTACAACGTCACGACCGTTGAATGGGTAACCTTTTAGATCTTTTTCTACAAGTTGTGCCGCAGAAAGACCTTCGATATCTGTTTTAGCGATCAGTAGATCTTTAATGAATGCATCAACATCACATACATCAGCGATTTTGGCTAACTCTTCAACCGCATCTTTGTCTTTCTGAGTGCATGTTGGAGAAGCGAAACCTACTGTATCAGATAGGATAGCTGACATCATAAGCTTAGCAATTTGAGGCTTAATCTCATGACCTTCAATCTTAAACATGTTGAACAGTACAGTGTTAGTACAACCAACAGGCCAGATCCAAGCTTCCATTGGGTTCACTGTCATCACATCACCTAGACGGTGGTGGTCAACGATACCAAGAATTTCTGCTTCAGCCACATCATCCGGCGCTTGTGCTAGATCTGAGTAGTCTACTAACCAGATTTTCTCACCCGCTACCGAAGTACGTAGTTCAGGAACTTCTGCACCCGCAACTTCAAGAATATGTTGGGTTTCACGGTTAATCTCACCTTGGCGAATCGGCATAGCTTCAACACCACGAGCTTTCAGTAGCTCTGTCGCTACCAACGCACTACAGATACTATCGCTATCAGGGTTCTTGTGACCTACAACTAGAATCATCTTTTTTCCTATCTGACTAAATTTCTTCCCATACGATGGGTCATTACTCACGAGGGCAATATTTTACCTGATTCTGATAATTTGTCATCGCCTAGGCGAGAATATTTCGGCATAAGCAATGACTATTCGATTCATTGCACACCGCTCGACAATTAAGTTTAGCACTTATCACACTCTTTCGTGATTGAAGCGTCGCCCCCCTTTGGTCTCAAATACGCATCATCTTGCTAACCCCAATCATCAAGGAAAGTTAAAAATCATTATTGAAAATAATTCTCATTAGCATATTATTGATAATAATTCGCATTAAGGTTCGATATCTATGAGTCACTCACGCCTTTTACAAACCTTGCCGAACTGGCTAACACTGGCGCAGTTCGCTCCAGCTTACAAACGCTTGCTGCTGCCCGTTGCTTTAATTGTGCTCGTGGTTAATCCAACCACTAGGCTGGTTACTGTCAACACCCTATCAGACGCCTTCTGGGCTGTATCGAGCTACGTTGCCGTTACCCTCGCGATTTATCACTATCTATCGGGCTTTTTCAGTCAAAACAATCGCATTGTTAACCTTTATCAAAACTCACGAAATCATCAGGTCTTGTTTGCCGCACTACTTGGCGCGTTGCCAGGTTGTGGCGGTGCGATTATCGTCACCACACAGTTTGTCAGTGGGCGGGTTGGATTTGGCGCAATCGTTGCGGTACTTACCTCGACAATGGGGGATGCGGCGTTCCTTCTCCTCGCCAGTAAACCGGATATCGGTTTTGCGATTATCGGCCTTGGGGTAATCGTGGGCTGTGTTTCTGGCTGGATGGTGAACGAGATCCATGCCGACGACTTTTTACGACCCGACACTCAACGAATCACCCCTAGCGTAGATGTGTGTCGCATCGCGACCAGACGCGTTGAACTGCATGCCATCAATTTACAAGGTGTGTTTTGGAAGTGGCTATTGGTTCCAGCAACCGCCATCGCCTTTATGGGATCTTTTCAACTCGACATCAATCAAATACTCAGTTTGCCAACCATGACTATTGAGTGGATAGGAACGATATTGATCATCAGTAGCACTCTGCTCTGGTCTCTCACTAAAGAGATAAAAGACTACGAATCTACCGTGGCAGAAGATGCTAAGCAGGTCTCATCACATCCTATCCAGAAGGCAGCACAAGATACCAACTTTGTCACGGCTTGGGTGATCATTGCGTTTATGGCGTTTGAACTGTTTAGCTTCTTCGGACAAGTCGATATATCGACGAGCTTCGCGGGTTTAGGCGCTTGGATGCCCCTAATCGGTCTTGCTGTTGGGCTACTGCCAGGATGTGGGCCGCAAATTCTGGTAACCAGTCTCTATATTGCTGGCTTGGCGCCACTGTCCGCTCAACTAGCCAATGCGATATCTAACGATGGAGATGCGCTCTTTCCTGCTATCGCACTCGCTCCTAAGGCAGCACTAGTGGCGACCGTCTATTCAGCGATTCCGGCATTTCTCGTCGGTTACGGCTACTATTTTCTATTCGAAATTTAGCACTATCAGTGTCTAAGGCTAGGTCATAAGACCCAAATAGCGCCCCACTAGAGGGCGCACCTATTACGTTATCGATGAATCGCGAATATATCCTCGATGACAAAAAAGCCGCTTGTTCAGACTGCGGCTTTTTGTTTGACTTTTTTCGGTACGTCTATGTCGCCGAAACTACTTATGACGTTCCTTTAATTTGTTGATGACGTCATTCATCGACAAGCCCTGATCTTGAAGCAGAACCATCAAGTGATAAATAAGATCTGCAGACTCACAGATTAACTCCGCCTTATCGCCCGACGTCGCCGCAAGCGCGACTTCAACGCCTTCTTCGCCCACTTTTTGCGAAATACGCTTGGTACCACGGGAATATAAGTGTGCAGTATAAGAAGACTCAGGGTCGGTGTCCTTGCGGGCAACCAGTAGCTGCTCAAGTTGATGAAGCCACACCATTTGAGTCTCTTCTTGCTGATCGGCATCCCAACACGTTGTGGTTCCCGTGTGACAAGTTGGACCTATAGGATCGACTTTAACCAGTAACGTATCCTTGTCACAGTCAAGGGCAATATTCTTCAGTTGCAGAACATTTCCGGACGTTTCGCCTTTGGTCCATAGACGCTCTTTAGTTCGAGAAAAAAACGTCACCTGTCCCGTTTCCCCGGTTTTAGCCAACGCATCTTGATTCATGTAGCCCATCATAAGGACTTGGCTAGACTGAAAGTCCTGGACTATTGCTGGAACTAATCCATCCACCTTATCCCAATCAATTCTCTCTGCCAGTGTATTCACTTCCGCTGCGGTAAAACTCATAAACGCACCTCTACACCTTGTTGTTTCAGATACTGTTTTAGCTCACCAATGTTGATGACCTGCTTGTGGAATACCGAAGCCGCCAGCGCACCATCTACATTCGTTTTTTGGTATGCCTCAGCAAAGTGCTCCATTGCACCTGCGCCGCCGGAGGCAATCAGTGGTACTTTGCAAACTGCACGTACCATATTGAGTTGTTCCAAATCGTACCCGTTGCGAACACCATCTTGGTTCATCATATTCAATACGATTTCACCAGCACCACGCTGTTGTACTTCTTGTACCCAATCACGTGTTTCCCATTGAGTCGCTTTCGTACGCGCCTCATCACCCGTAAACTGATAAACCTGATACTTGCCTGACGCTTGGTCAAAGTAAGAGTCGATACCAACGACAATGCATTGTACGCCAAACTTATCCGCGAGATCGGTAATTAGCTGTGGATTCGCTAACGCCGGTGAGTTGATCGAGACCTTATCTGCGCCAAACTCTAAAATGCGAGCGGCATCTTCGGCAGACTTAATGCCACCAGCGACGCAGAAAGGTATATCAATCACTTCAGCCACTCGTTTAACCCAACTCTTGTCTACGACACGACCATCGCTCGAGGCAGTAATGTCATAAAAAACAAGTTCGTCTGCACCCTCTTCAGCATAACGCTGAGCAAGCGGTACAATGTCGCCGATGATTTCGTGATTACGAAACTGCACGCCCTTGACTACTTGCCCATCACGCACATCAAGACACGGAATTATTCGCTTTGCCAACATGCAAATGCCTCCTTTGCAGTAAACTTACCATCAAGCAGTGCTCGACCAACAATCACGCCTGCCACACCGCTGCCTTTCAGAGCTTCGATATCTGCCAGAGAACCAATACCACCGGATGACTGGAACTGAACTTGAGGGTACTGCTTACACAGATCAACGTAGAGTTCTACATTTGAACCTTCTAACGTACCATCACGCGAGATATCGGTACAAAGCACGTGTTTTAGCCCAACGGTTAGATAGTCATCGATAAGCGCCTCAATCGTGACACCTGAGTCTTCTTGCCAGCCAGAAATCGCGACCTTACGTACACCTTGTTCGTCAATATTAATGTCGAGTGCTAGAACAATTTTCTCCGCACCGTACTTTTCCATCCAACCCTTTACCAGTTCAGGCTGCTTAACCGCGGTTGAACCGACTACAACGCGTTGTGCGCCCGCTTCTAGCAGATCAACCACATCCTGCTCACTGCGCACGCCACCGCCAATCTGAATGCTCGCTGGCGTACTAGCCAGTAATTTGGCAATCAAATCCAGTTGGCGTGCTGTTGTATCTTTCGCACCAGTCAAGTCAACAAGGTGAAGCCAATCCGCCCCTGCCTTGTGATAGAGGTTGAACTGTTCGGCCGGATCGACTTTGTATTCTGTTACTTGGCCGTAATCCCCTTGATATAAGCGAACTACCTGGCCTTCAATTAAATCTAATGCTGGAATAATCACTAAACTATTTCCCTTTGATTCTTTAAATTACAGCTCTAAAAAGTTCTGAATAAGCTTCGAACCGGCTTTAGATGAGCGTTCTGGGTGGAACTGGACACCATAGTAATTGCCACTTTGAACCGCAGCGGTAAACGGATTACCGTAATCGCATTGTGCGATGGTGTATTCACCAACAGGCATGGCGAAACTATGGACGAAGTAAAAGTATTCTCCCTCTTCGATACCTCTAAATAGAGGGTGATCGGGTTTGGCTTTCACCGTATTCCAGCCCATATGAGGCAGTGGCAGATCACCAGTGTCCATCAGTCGGACTTCACCTTGACAAAGGCCAAGACACTCAACGATTTCGTCTGCTTTTTGGCCTTTTTCTTGCGAAAACTTACCTAAAAGCTGCATCCCTAAGCAAATACCGAGCAGAGGCCTTTCTACCTGTTTAACCAGCTCAATTAGGTCGCGCTCCTCAAGGTTTTTCATTGCTTCGCTCGCCGTGCCTACACCTGGCAGAAACAGCTTATCTGCGGCCAAAACGACTTGAGGATCTTTCGATATGCTCACTTGGTAACCGAGACGTTCAATGGCAAATCTCACTGAAGAAACATTGGCACAACCGGTATCAATAATGACAACTTTCTGATCTGTCATAACTCTATCCTTACAATACGCCTTTGCTGCTTGGTAACTCTGTGCCTTCTACCTTAATCGCTTGACGAAGCGTGCGACCAAAGGCTTTAAACAGACTCTCAATGATGTGGTGGTCGTTGTCACCGGCTGATGAAAGGTGCAAAGTACACGCTAATGTGTCAGTCAATGAACGGAAGAAGTGAACGACCATCTCTGTCGATAAGTCACCAACCTGTTCACGGCTAAACTGGGCATCAAATTTAAGATATGGACGACCCGATAGGTCCAGAGCACATTGAGCTAAACATTCGTCCATTGGTAAACTAAAGCCAAAACGGCCAATACCACGTTTATCACCCAGAGCATCTTTCAACGCCTGTCCTAAAGCTAGAGCGGTATCTTCAATGGTGTGGTGATCATCAATATGCAGATCGCCTTCAACCTGACAATTCATTTGGAAACCGCCGTGTGTAGCGATTTGATCCAGCATATGGTCGAAGAAACCTAATCCGGTAGAGATCTGGTTTCCACCTTGCTCATCCAGATTTACTTTGACTTTGATATCTGTTTCCTTCGTCGTACGAACCACTTCTGCGACACGAGCTTTTACCGTCAAGTCCTTGAGGATCTGCTTCCAGCCCATCGTTTCCGGGTTGTATTGAATACCGCGAATCGCCATGTTTTCAGCCAATTGCAAGTCTGTGTGACGATCGCCAATAACAACGGAGTTCTGGAAATCAACCTTACCGCCCTGCAAATACTCTTTAACCATGCCTAGCTTAGGCTTACGACATGAACAGTTGTCTTCTTCGAAGTGAGGGCAGATAAGAACGTCATCAAACTTGACGCCTTGCGACTCGAAAATGTCCATCATCATATTGTGCGGTGCATCGAAATCTTGTTGCGGATAGCTGTCCGTCCCTAGCCCGTCTTGGTTAGTCACCATAACTAAGCGATAGCCTGCATCTTGTAGCGACAGCAGACTAGGAATAACAAATGGTTCAAGCTTCAATTTGTCTAAACGATCCACTTGGAAATCAACCGGCGGCTCAACAATTAAGGTGCCATCACGATCAATAAAAAGGATTTTTTGCTGTTTACTCACGGGAACTTCCTTATTTCAAAATGGTTGGCAGCCGCAATCAGCCGCTGCCAATGATGCTTTAGTTATAATAATTTCTGATAAATCCGAGTGTCTTTTCACACTCATCACGGCTACCGATGCTGATTCGGACACAATTTTCAATTGGCGAATTACGTAAAATAATGCCTCGGTCCCAAGCGGCTTTAAATAGCGCATCACCATCAGGGAATTTCACTAATAAGTAGTTACCCCAACCTTCGAATATTTCTAGACCATGGATCATCGACAAACCAACCTGTAAGTAGGCGCGATTGGCATTGAGGTCCAATACCTGAAACTTAGCGCGTGCTAGGCCAGCTTCGGACAGAGCCTGAGTGGCGATTTCCGCGACAGGAATTGGCACGGGATAAGGCGCGATGACCTTGAGTAACACATTAATTAGTTCTTCGTTAGCGAGTGTAAAACCACAGCGAAGCCCAGCTAAGGCAAACGCTTTAGACAAAGTGCGTAAAATCGCCAAGTTCGGGTATTGCTCTAGCAGTCCGACGGTGGATGCCTCTGGACAAAAATCAATATAGGCTTCATCCATAACCACGATGGCTTTGTCTTTCGTCATTTCAAGTAAAGTGATGATATCTTCACGCTTGACTAGGTTGCCAGTCGGGTTATTCGGGCTACATACAAACACCAGCTTAACGTTTTCAAGGTTTTGTTCGATACCTTGTAAATCAAGCTGCCAATCCTGTGTCAGTGGAACTGTTTTGCGCTCAACACCGATAGTTTCAGCACTGATTGCATACATGCCATAGGTTGGAGGGCAATAGAGGATCGCATCCTCGCCCGGTTCACAAAACGCTCTAACGAGCAATTCGATACCTTCATCGGCACCACGCGACGTGAGTGTTTGCTCTGGTTTCACACCTGCGTATGCGGCATAAGCTGCGATCAGTTCTTTTGGCTGGCATTCGCTGTACCGGTTTAGGCGAGCGAAATCCGTTTTGTATTCATTATTAAACGGTGACTCATTGGCATTCAGCCATACATCCCCTGTCCCGCCAATGCGACGCGCAGAGAGATAAGGAGTGAGTTGTTGAATCTGTTTACGTGCTAGCTTTTCCATTGTCTCTACCTTACGCCTTTGCCAATTTTTCTACGCGAATTGTCACCGCTCTTTTGTGAGCATCTAGCCCTTCGGCTTCGGCCATAGTCACGACGGTTGGAGCAAGATTGATTAATCCTTCAGCAGACAGCTCTTGCACTGTCATGCGCTTAGAAAAGTCCGCTAAGCCGAGACTAGAATAAGTACGTGTGTAACCGTAAGTCGGTAATACGTGGTTAGTACCAGAGGCATAATCGCCCGCCGATTCTGGTGACCAATTACCCAAGAAAATAGAGCCTGCATTGTCAAGTAATGGCAGTAATTCTCTCGGCTGTTTGGTTTGTACTATTAAGTGCTCTGGACCGTAGTAGTTTGAAATCGATACCGCCTGAGTAATCGAGTCCGCGATAATAACCAAGCTTGAAGCCAAGGCTTTTTCTGCAATATCGGCACGTGACAACTGCTTCAACTGACGTTGTACAGCATCGATGACTTGATCGGCGATAATAGGTGATGGTGTCACAAGAACCACCTGAGAGTCTGGACCGTGTTCAGCCTGACTGAGCAGATCGGCGGCGATAAAGTCTGGCTCAGCTGTGTCATCTGCAATGACAAGTACTTCTGATGGTCCAGCAGGCATATCAATCGCAGCGCCACGGAAGTCGTTGCTCACCTGACGCTTCGCTTCCGTCACGTAAGCATTACCTGGGCCAAAAATCTTGTCTACTTTAGACACAGATTCGGTGCCGTAAGCCATCGCAGCGATCGCTTGGCCACCACCAACGTTATACACCTCATCAATACCACACAGTCTTGCGACATAGAGGATCTCATCCGCAATTGGCGGCGGTGAACATAACACCACTTTTCGACAACCTGCGATCTTTGAAGGAACGCCAAGCATTAATACCGTAGAAGGGAGTGGCGCACTTCCACCTGGGATGTATAAGCCGACCTTCTGGATTGGACGAGTGACTTGTTCACACAATACACCAGGTTGAGTTTCAACTTTAATTGGTTGCGGCTTTTGCGCTTTGTGGAACTTGGCAATATTAGAATAAGCTTGATTCAGAGCTTGCTTCATCGCATCCGTTAGACGATCACACGCTGCTTCAATTTCTTGCTCAGACACACGAATAGACTCGGGCTTAACGCCATCAAATTTTTCGGTCAGTTCGACCAAGGCTGCATCACCACCTGTGCGAACCTTTGCAATCACATCAGAGACGGCGGCAGTAATATTTGCACCTTCAGTAATCGCTGGACGCTCTAAAATCGAGTCCTGCTGAGATTCACTTAGCGATTGCCAGACAACTGTTCTCATGGTTGTTACCCCATCATTTTTTCGATTGGAAGGACAAGGATTGAGCTCGCACCCAGCTCTTTTAGCTGTTCCATTGTTTCCCAGAACAAGTTCTCTGTACTCACAAGGTGAACGGCAACTTTGTTTATCTCGCTTGATAGTGGTAGAACTGTTGGATCTTCCGCACCTGGAAGTAGCGCTTTGATTTTATCGAGTTTGTCTGTCGGCGCGTGCAGCATGATGTACTTAGACTCTTTTGCCTGCTGAACACCCTGCATACGAGTGAGCAGCTTTTCAATAAGCGCCTGCTTTTCAGCATCAAACTCACCAACACGTTGGATAAGCGTCGCTTTAGATTTGAAAATAATTTCTGCTTCTTTGAGACCATTGGCTTCCAACGTCGCGCCTGTCGATACCAAGTCGGCAATCGCGTCAGCCAAACCCGCTCGTGGCGCTACCTCAACAGAGCCAGTCAGCATACACGTTGAAAAAGGTACGCCCTGCTCGTCCATGTAGGCTTTAAGCAATTGTGGGTATGTGGTCGCGATACGTTTGCCCGCTAAATCTTGTGGACCGTTGTACTGAGCATCTTTGTCGATAGCAATAGATAGGCGGCAACCACCAAAGTCTAAGCGACGTAGTTGGACGAAGTCACATGGTTCACCCAGCGCTTTACGGTCAAGACGCACTTCTTCCAGTTCGTTTTCACCGATAAAACCAAGATCAACCACACCGTCCATAATAAGGCCAGGAATGTCATCGTCACGAACAAGCAACAGGTCAATCGGCATATTTAGTGAGTGAACCACAAGACGCTCACCCATGATATTGAATTTAACGCCGCACGTTTTTAGTAGAGTCTGACACTCTTTACTTAGGCGACCTTTCTTTTGGATTGCAATTCTTAGGCGTTGTGTTTGCATGACATTTTCCCTGTGCAAATATTTGAAATCGATAAACTTTTCAAGACTGTAAAACTGAAAAACCCTCGGAAGAGTTGGTCTCCCGAGGGTTCTAAATCTTGTAGTTTGCGATATTAGCCTCCGGGAGTTTCCTGTCTCCCGGGTATGCGTGCATCTCCCGAAAGACTAGACTGGGTGATGGTGATGATGAATATTCATGACTAAATTACGCATACTTAATAAGCTCTTCTGTTTCGCTTTGTTGTTATCCACACTAACTAAGCTATCAACATTTTTCAACCATTTATTTAAACTTTTTTCATTTTGTCATATACAAATAAAAAGGGAGCCGAAGCTCCCTTTAAATTTTTCGTTCAAATGATGTGGTTATGCGTTGTGGCAATTTGCCATTTTCGATTTAGACAATACCGAAAGAAGCACACAAATCGCGACGAAAGCAATCGAAGAAACCGCAAATGAAAGTCCAATTGAAGCAGTCATACCTAAGGTAACAAAGCCAATACACGAGACCGCCGCCACCGCCAGTGCATAAGGTAGCTGAGTGGATACGTGATCGATATGGTTACAACGCGCACCTGTAGACGACAGAATTGTGGTATCAGAGATTGGAGAACAGTGGTCACCGAATACCGAACCAGCAAGTACTGCACTTAGCATTGGCAGCATCAGCGCCAGATCCGTTGCACCAGCCATATCACCCGCAATTGGAAGCATGATACCGAACGTACCCCATGAGGTACCTGTCGAGAATGCCATTAAGCCAGATAGCAGGAACAAGATCACTGGTAACCAATGTGGGTTGATATTGCCTTGTGCAAGAGTCGAAAGGTACTTACCCGTGTTCATATCACCAATAACAGAGCCAATCGTCCACGCAAACACTAGAATAAGGATTGCACCAAACATTGATTTCGCACCAATCCAAAGCGTACGTGAGATTTCGCCCATCGCAATGCCCTGCTTAACCACGGTGAATAGTGCAAACGCAAGCCCGACTAAACCACCGTAGATAAGAGAGGTACCGACATCGGTATTCTCAAACGCACCCAGCAGATTAAATTCGACACCATCAGCAGCCAACGCTTGGCCACCGGTGTAAAGCATTGAAGCAACAGTTGCGATGATCAGGAATACAATTGGCAAGATCAAATCTAATACTTTACCGCCTTCGCTCTCGCGAATATCCAGCTCTTCATTCAACTCATGCGCTTCTTGGCTATCTTCAGCTTGTTCTGCGCTAAACCCATGTCCACGCGATGCTGCAATCTCATGCTCACGCATTTTACCAATGTCTAAGCCAAACCAAGCTACCGCAAACACCATTAGCAGTGCAAAAATCGCGTAGAAGTTCATTGGAATCAGACGTACATACGCACCAAGCGCAGAGTATTCAGTGATGCCATGAGAAACAAGAATGCCACCGATGATCGTCATGATGTAGGCACCCCAGCTCGAAGCCGGCATGATCACACACATAGGTGCTGCGGTTGAATCGAGGATATATGCCAGTTTCGCACGTGATACGTAAAAACGATCCGTCACAGGACGAGAGATGGCACCTACCGCCAAGCTGTTAAAGTAATCATCAACAAAAATGAAAACGCCTAAAAAAGCAGCCAGTAATTTTGAGCCACGTTTACTCTTAACACGTGTTTGTGCCCACTCAGCAAAAGCACGAGTTCCGCCGGAAAGCGTCAGCAATGCCGTCATCATACCCAACAGGATAAGGAAACCAACAATGCTCATATTCCAAACGTTTAAGCCGCCATCTTCAACAAAAACACTAGATACCGTTGAACCGACGTAACCCAGCGTATTTGCTGCAGAATAGTCATTTAGTAAGATAGCGCCAAGTAAGATACCGACACCGAGTGATACCAAAACGCGGCGCGTTACGATAGCAAGACTCAAAGCCACTAATGGTGGCAAGAGAGAAATAGGAGATGATGCAAAATCAATTAAATTCATGATCTTCAAAAACCAGTAATAAATGGTTAGAGATCTACTGCAGACTAATTGAAGGAAATCATTTCCTAACAATTAAGTGAAATTAGCGACGAGCAAGCGAATGCTTAACCCAGCCCTACAGTAGCGCTCCATAGTTTTACAAATTATAGACTATGGCAGTGTTACCCCTTTCGGGTGCAACCCCAGCAAGCATCGTTGATATGAATACTCACTTCGGCGAAATAACCTTTCCTGTTTGTTCATTGGCATCACCCCAACAAACATTACTGATTTATTCCGCGCCTCTACCGCGATGTGTAAAATATTAAACTACCGAAAAGTCAATTTAACAATAATTTAACCCGACAATCGCATTAGGTTCCAGCCATTGTACTTAACCTGAGAGTCGATTCAACATATTATTCGATTTTATTGTTAATTTGTCCCATTCGAAGCGACTGACTAAGATTCCATGACGGATGAATAGTCATCCGGTTTAATAGTCACTACTATTTAGCCGGTAATAATAGATGCGCAGGGAAAACAAGCTGACCCTATATGGTCTTTATTGACTCTGATTAACATACCCACATTAACAACGTGTATATATGTCTTAAAGTTAAAACAGTAACAACCCTACAATTAATAGGATTGATATATAGCTCTTCCCATATTGATATGAAACTGTAATAACAGTAACTCTGTCGTAATTTAATTAATCAGATTTACGACTCTATTGCGCTCTTCGCTTTTTAATTCATTGAGACAGCAACAGCGAAACATCCGCTGTTTTTTATATTTTTTATTGCAGAAGATTGTATTATTTAAATTTGAAGTTTATGATTCATTTATCGACAACTTATATACGAAGAGACGAATTAATGTCGGAACTAACTAAAACACTATTAAACATCCGTAGCCTACGTGCTTTCGCACGTGAACTAACACTAGAGCAACTTGAAGAAGCGCTAGATAAATTAACGACTGTTGTTAGTGAACGTAAAGAAACAGAAGAAGCTGAACGTGCTCAAGCTGCTGAACAAGAAGCGAAGCTAGCCGCAATTGCAGAGCAAATTGCAAGCGACGGTATCGACGTTGAAGCATTAATTTCTGCACTTGCCGGTGAAACTAAAGGCAAAGCGAAATCTAAGCGCGCTCCTCGTCCTGCAAAATATAAGTACACTGACAGCACTGGCCAAGAGAAAACATGGACAGGTCAAGGTCGTACGCCTTCTGCAATTCAAGAGCTATTAGACGCTGGTAAATCTCTAGACGATTTCCTAATCTAATCAGTCAACGTTTGTTACAAGCAATTAAAAAAAGCGCCCATTGGGCGCTTTTTTATCGCTAACAAACCTCACTCGAGTGAGGTTTGTTATTTATTCGTTGATTAACGTTCCCAATACGCTTCTTCCAAGCTATCTTCACGCTCAGGTAAACCACGAGACAAACGTGGTGAATGCTGAACTAAAACTTCATAACTCGCTCGGTTAGAATACTTACAAACTTGCGAGAAAGAGGAGTAAGTCAAATATGAGTACGCATGTTTACTTGAGTTAGGCACGTTTTCTTTGTGGTACTTATTTGCCGCCATATCATGCAATAACGCCGATAGTGCTGCATCCCCCGCTCCGTTGGTATTTTTGATTTTTTCCGGACCACCCATATATGGCGAAATATGAGAGTAAACTCTAATTGGATTCTCACACAAGTCTTTTGAAGCTGGTCGGCTAAATTCATAACGGTTGAATTCTGCAATACTACCAGGAAGAAGAGGCAAAGACGTTTCACGTTTAGCTGAATCCTCAGTGTAGCCAGCCATAAATAGACCAACAGGACCCGCAGTACATAATACTAAATCAACCCATTCCAGAGTTTTATCTGACGCCGCTAGAGGATCAGACTCACCCGTTAACGCTTCTGCTTCATCTTCATTCATTGCAACGACACTAACGTGATCACGTAAGAAATCCTGCCAGAATTGAGGATCGTCTTGAATCACAAACTTAGTTCCAAGTGTCAGTACGACCGGCACTTCATATTTCTTAGCATATTCAATCGCTCTCATCGTCGCTTCAGGCATCGGATCGCCCTCTTTACAACGAACCAAGTAAGCCGTTAGTACTAAAGCCGATGCGTTCTTGAATATTTTCTCAGGAATATTGTCAGGGTGAAGCTGGTTCATTTGCCCTTCACTGATTGCAAATGTGCGTTCACCATCTTCGGTAATAAGAGCAAAACAGCGGCCAATTGCACCATCAACACCTTGCAGATAATTGAGATCCATTCGGCTAGAGGTATTACATAGGTAGCGGTAGCCATAACTACCAATTTTAATATCTTGGCTCATTACACCCAGAAGTGTCGAACGATCATCCGCTAATACTGAGTAATTATGAAGCGTATTACCGATGGTACCACCAGCGTATTCATTGGTGATAAGTTGGCTTTCTTTCAACTCGTTATATAACGCTTCAGCTGTCTCATCATCAATAACCAGTGAGTGTCCCTTACTCAGCTTATATTTATCAATCAACTCGCTGTTTACTTTCGCTTCAATATCTACCAAGGTTTGATCGATACCAATAATGTGCGTACGCGACATTTTTTTGCTTTCTTGTGATTGAGTCACAAGCGGATCGCGAGCGTGAACAGGAAAGTAATGCTTCGATTTGCGTTGACCAGGAAATTTCATATTGATGATTCTGAATAAGGGATGAAAGGATGCCGGATTCTACCTCGCCCTTTTTAGCGCGGCAACTAGAGGAATTATAGCAAACGTTTGCAATCGTAATTAAATCTGAGGCGATTTAGTATGTATTAAATAAGAAGGGATTTTCATTAACAAAGTGGCTGATTGTTGCTACTTCGAGCACATTCGCTCTCCGTTCCCAAACAGAATGTCAGATCTCACATTCAATGTCACTGAGACCTGATCAAATGTGATATGACGGATTACTCGCCTTCCATAAAGCTAAGATCCGGTAAACTTGCTAGATTTTCAGAGTAACGCTTTAGGTTGAACTCACCGTCGTTTTTCATGACATCATAAATCTCAATAGCCACGGCACAAGCCATCATGGCAATGGCGTCTTCACGGGAGGTGCCTGTCATCATCAAACGCATCAAAGTCTCTTTGACTTTAATTGGGTTTCCATCCTCTAGCTGATTTTCAATCACCTCAATCAATTGTTGCTCTTCGATGATTTGGTTCTGGTCGCTCATTTCAGTTGCTCTGTGTAACTTGAATTTCTGCAACTATGCCATATATAGATTCTCTATACTCAATTATTCTCAGGTTTCTGTCAGTGATTGAGGGGAAATTGACCAAAATCGAAGTGTGAGTTCGATCTCGGATCTGTCCCCTTGCTATGCTTTCTGATAAAATCTGCCTCCAGTTTATTTAAGTGGTGTTTAGTAATGTCTGACAACTGTACTGATAACAGTCAAAAGAAAGTCATCGTTGGCATGTCCGGCGGTGTGGATTCATCCGTTTCTGCTTATCTTCTTAAGCAACAGGGCTATCAAGTTGAAGGCCTATTCATGAAAAACTGGGAAGAGGATGACAATGAAGAGTACTGTACAGCAGCTGAAGACCTTGCAGACGCGCAAGCAGTGTGCGACAAACTAGGCATCCACCTACACACCATTAACTTTGCAGCGGAATACTGGGACAACGTGTTTGAGTATTTCCTAGCTGAATACAAAGCAGGCCGCACGCCAAACCCAGATATCTTGTGTAATAAAGAGATCAAATTCAAAGCATTCCTCGAATTTGCTGATGAAGTTCTTGATGCTGATTACATCGCTATGGGTCATTACGTTCGCCGTACGTTCCCGACGGCTGAAGAGCTTGCAGCAGGTGAAAAACCTAAAATGCTGCGCGGCCTAGACAGCAACAAAGATCAAAGTTACTTCCTCTATACGCTAAGCAGCGATCAAGTGGCACGCAGCCTATTCCCTGTTGGTGAGTTAGAAAAGCCTGAAGTTCGCCGTATTGCAGAAGAACAAGATCTGATCACCGCGAAGAAAAAAGATTCCACGGGTATCTGCTTTATTGGTGAACGTAAGTTTACCGATTTCCTAGGTCGTTACTTACCTGCTCAACCAGGCGATATAGAAACACCTGAAGGTAAAGTGATTGGCAAGCACAATGGCCTGATGTATCACACTCTTGGCCAGCGTAAAGGTCTGCACATTGGTGGTCAGAAAGGCGGCGGCGGTAATGAAGACCCATGGTTCGTTGGCGAAAAAGATCTCAAACGCAACGTTCTTATCGCGGTGCAGGGTAAAGATCACCCAATGTTGAAGTCTCAAGGACTTATCGCTTCCCAATTGCACTGGGTTGATCGTGAAGCGATTAAAGAACCGTTACAATGCACTGTGAAAACTCGCTACCGTCAAACAGATATCCCATGTACTATCATCCCTATTGATGATGAGAACATCAAAGTCATCTTCGACGAGCCGCAAATTGCGGTGACACCGGGACAATCTGCTGTTTTCTATCAAGGTGAAGTCTGCTTAGGTGGCGGCATCATCGAAGAGCGAATTTAATTTATCTTAATCATTGGAGTAGAATTACGTGGCTAACACACTTTATGACCGCACTATCGCATTTGCTGGAATCTGCCAAGCTGTTGCTTTGGTACAACAAGTCGCTAAAAACGGTCACTGTGACTCTGACGCGTTTGAAACTTCATTAAAAGCGATCTTAAACATTAACCCTGCAAATACGGTCAGTGTTTATGGTCGTGAAGTCGATTTGAAGCTGGGGCTAGAATGTTTGGTCAAAGGAATCGATAGCACCCCTTCTGGCAGTGAGATTACCCGTTACATCATTAGTTTGATGGCATTAGAGCGCAAGCTTCAAAGCCGTAACGATGCGATGTCACAGCTCGGCGACCGTATCCAAATGCTCGAACGCCAACTCGATCACTTTGATTTACTCGACGAACAGATGCTGAGTAACCTTGCCAGCGTCTATCTTGATGTCATTAGCCCAGTGGGGCCTCGCATTCAAGTAACGGGGACACCTTCTGTGCTGCAACAGACTACAAATCAACATAAAGTTCGAGCTCTGCTGTTGTCTGGCATTCGCAGCGCGGTACTATGGCGACAAGTGGGCGGTAAGCGTCGTCACCTCATCTTTGGACGAAAAAAGATGGTAGAACAAGCACAGATCCTACTTGCGAGAATGTCATAATTAATTCCCAGCTCGTGCCTTAGCGCGAGCTGTTTCTTTATACCAAAATAAACCCCGCGCAAACGTTTGCGCAATATTCGTGACAAATCACTAAGATGCTGGTATAAAGCTCACAAAATTTCGAAACTCAATTCAGGAGAACATCATGGAACTGTCAGCATTGACTGCTGTTTCACCAGTAGACGGTCGTTACGGAAGTAAAACTATTGCACTTCGCAGCATCTTTAGTGAGTTTGGTCTACTAAAGTACCGCTCTATCGTTGAAATCCGCTGGTTACAAAAGCTAGCAGCTACAGATGCCATCGCAGAAGTCCCTGCATTCAGTGCAGAAGCCAATCAGTTCCTAGATGACCTAGCCGCAAATTTCTCTGAAGAAGATGCCGCTCGTATCAAAGAGATCGAACGCACAACAAACCATGACGTTAAAGCGGTTGAATACTTTCTGAAAGAGAAAGTTGCTGGTGTTCCTGAGCTACACGCAGTAAATGAGTTCATTCACTTCGCATGTACATCAGAAGATATCAACAACACCTCTCACGCTCTAATGCTGAAAGAAGCTCGCGACGAAGTTATTCTTCCTGAAATCAAAAACATCATCGACGCGATTAAAGCTCTTGCTGTTGAATACCGTGATATTCCACTACTGTCACGTACACACGGCCAGCCAGCTTCTCCATCAACCATGGGTAAAGAGATGGCAAACGTTGCGTACCGTATGGAACGTCAATACAAGCAGATCGCTAACGTTGAAATCCTAGCAAAAATCAACGGTGCTGTCGGCAACTACAACGCTCACCTATCCGCTTACCCTGAGCTAGATTGGCACACGTTCTCCGAAGAGTTCATCACCGAGTCGCTGGGTGTGACTTGGAACCCTTACACAACTCAGATCGAGCCACACGACTACATCGCTGAACTGTTTGATGCGGTTGCGCGTTTTAACACCATCCTAATCGACTTCGATCGTGACGTATGGGGCTACATCGCACTCGGTCACTTCAAACAAAAAACCGTTGCTGGTGAGATTGGTTCGTCAACGATGCCACACAAAGTTAACCCAATTGACTTTGAAAACTCTGAAGGCAACCTAGGTCTAGCGAATGCTGTATTCGGTCACCTAGCACAAAAACTGCCTATCTCTCGCTGGCAGCGTGACCTAACGGACTCAACAGTACTACGTAACCTAGGTGTTGGTGTTGGCTATGCAATCATCGCTTACACTTCTACTCTAAAAGGCATCAGCAAACTCGAAGTTAACCGTGAAGCACTACTAGCAGAACTGGACAAGAACTGGGAAGTTCTAGCTGAACCTGTACAAACTGTGATGCGTCGCTACGGTATCGAAAAACCATACGAGAAGCTTAAAGAGTTAACTCGTGGTAAACGTGTAGATGGTGAAGCAATGCGTCGCTTTATCGACGGTCTTGAACTTCCTGAGCACGAAAAAGCACGTCTTAAAGAGATGACGCCAGCAAACTACATCGGTCAAGCGATTGAGCTGACAGACAAGCTGTAAGTATCGAGTAGTGAGAGGGTTGGCGTTAAGGCGTCAACCCTTTTTATTTTGGTGAGCTGGATTATTATCTCGCTTTAGGAACGAGTCCTGTCGACACCTTCAAGACCAAAAGTTGGATCATTTTCCTACCAACACCCACTGCCAGTAGGGTGAAGCCCGAGCCAGTTATCCACAACTGTTTATTGCTTCTGGAAAAACAGGGTGATCGTGCCTACCTCAATGCCAAACTTTTTGATTTTGGTAAGGTTGAACACATGTTTGTCATCTTGTCTGTATAACCAATCATCGAAGGTCACCACCACCGTTGATTGTTCCATCTTCAATTCAAAATCATACTGCCATTGTAGAGCATTACCAACTTCTCGTCCTGTGGCAACACCAATAATGTCGTCGGCACGCCCTTGGTATTGACCACCACCAACCCGCTCGATTGACCAGATTCTCTGCGATGTCTCTCCGTCATCAAACACGAAATCTTCAACTAAGGTCAGCACATTGCCCGCTACGCTCCCTTTGATGTTAACTTCGAAACGCCGCGTCTGTTTACTGGAGTAGTCCTGCACCATTCCCCAAGCCGTCGACTCTCCCTGAAAATACTCGAACAGGTCAAATTTAGGTTGAGTAGATTGGTAATCATCCAATTCCGCCGCACAGCCTAGTAAAAACAGGATTACCAGAGTGGCGATAGCCGCACGTAGCTGAGTTATCATTGTGCTCTCCCAATCAGACGCTCTCTCAAGCTAGGATATTCAGTATCGGGCGAGAGCCAAATAGCCAAAAATGCATCATTAAGCTGTTCTTCTTCTATCACACCGATGAGCTTAACGCTCGCTTGCTGCTCAGAGAAATAAAACTGTCCCTGAACACCATCTGTTACATATGTCAAACTGTGTCCCTTCTTGATATTCGGGAAGATACTCGCTAAATGCTCTGCCCATTGCTGGGTTTGTGTTGCTTGGTAGCCGAGCTTTTGCCACTGTTCTAGCGTCGCATCGATCAATTGCTGCTGTGAAATCTCTCTTTGGTAGGTGATGGATAGTGCCAAAGGATGCGGGGTAATATCAGGGTCAAGTGTATATCGCCCACTCGGTGTAAGAAGCTGAGAGTGGTAAATATCAAAGAAAAGCATGGTAAGTTGCGCTTGTCCTACCTTTGACCAATTGCGCCAGTCTTGTTCCACCCTGTCAGAGACAACAGAAGCCAACGCACTAGCTGTCACTACTAGATAAGTGACGAGTATCAGGATGATTTTCATATCCGTACACCTTAAAAATCAATAAGACCATAATGGTCCACTCAATTAACAAGATGCCTGCTGTTAACACTATCGGCAATCCGAAAGTCACCGCGTTAAGCTTCTCACCGGCACTGTAACTGAGTGCTCCACCAATTCCACCTATGACTGATACGATAGATACTGGGTATTGGCTCACTACCGGATATAAAAAATAGCAGTACCAGACAAAAATAACCCATAGAGAGACTAACCATAACGGAAGGTACCCTTGCTCAAAATGCAAGAGTCCTAACGCCATATTAACCGAGTCTACGCTGATGCCCACTGCCACGATCACCGCGAGCTTTTTCCAAGCAAATTCGCTACGCATAGCGGTGATTAAGAGAGTAAAGGTGACTAACAACAACGTCAGCCAATGCCATGATGTTTGCCCAATAACAGCCACGAACCAGATAATCTGGAACCAAGTTGAGATGAGTATGAGACGCTTCATCAGCTCACTCTCTTTGTTAAGGACGTTGGAACGTCATGTGCACTGTACTGATCGATTTTGCTCGGAATCCGCCTTCACAATAGCAGAAGTAATAGTTCCACATGCGAATGAAACGTTCATCAAATCCGAGTTTATAAACCTGTTCTTGCGCAGCATTGAAACGCTCATACCAGTGACTAAGCGTGCGTGCGTAGTCCTGTCCTATGTCAAACAGATCTCTTAGTACCAAGTCACTATGCTTAGTGGTGGCTTGAGTTAAAGCGGTGATTGAAGGAAGAAAACCACCCGGAAAGATATACTTCTGGATAAAGTCAACGTTGTTGCTGTAGTAGTCATAACGTTGATCTGCAATGGTAATTGCTTGTATCGCCATCAGACCACCAGGTTTGAGTAACGATTGGCACTTCTGAATGTACGACGTCAAAAACTGTTTACCAACCGCTTCAATCATTTCGATCGAGACCAGCTTGTCAAATTCACCTTCAAGCAAACGATAGTCTTTCTTAAGTAACGTGATTCTATCGGTCAAGCCTTTCGCCTCTATGGCCTGTTTCGCATATTGGTATTGCTGCTCCGAAATCGTCGTTGTCGTAACATGGCAGCCATATGTTTCCGCCATATAGATCGCCATTGCCCCCCAACCCGTGCCGATTTCGATCACGCTATCGTTCGCTGTCAGCTTAAGTTGCTGACACAAACGTTCCATCTTGTTGATTTGCGCTTGCTCTAAAGAGTCACTGTCATCGTTAAACACAGCAGACGAGTAGAGCATTCTGGGGTCGAGAAATGTTTGGTAAAGGTCATTGCTCAGGTCATAGTGCGCTTCGATGTTTTTGGCTGAATTGGCCACCGTATTTCTGTTTAACCAATGGCTGACTTGATAAGTAAGCTTGGACAACAAACTAGAACGGCTCTCTATCGAGTCTAACGCTGACAAGTTGAGTGCCATCAACTCCATCAGTTGAGTAAGGTTAGGGCTATCCCACCAACCATCCATGTATGCCTCACCCGCAGCAATACTGCCCCCCTTGAGCAAACGGGCATAAAAGGCTGGATTCTTTACTTCTATGATAGCGCTGGGTTGACCTTCTTTAGGCTTGCCAAACTGCTCTCTTACGCGCAGTGCTGGTTCATCACTAAATGATTCAATCACAGTTAAAGAACCAACTTGTAGCTTGCAGAGACAAGAAAATGCGATATTTCGGGCTGTTTTTTGTACTGAACTTAACTGAACAGGCAAAGCCAGTGTCTGTGAGTTAATCATGTCATCGGTTCCTTGTTATTTTTTTAGTTCCGCGCCGCTGTTATCCGTTGAACTGTCAAGCCCTTGCTGATATTTAGGATGAGAGTAAAACGGTGCACCTTTAATCCAGAGCTTTAAAGCGTGCCAATAAATCCCTGTCATCACTTTTACTGCCATTATGGGTGTAACGATCAGGTGCTTGAGTAATACTTTTGAATTAAAAGGATGTTTGTTCATTTTAAGCGTAGCATCAAACTCCTTACTCTCTCGGTGACAAGCCAAGTGAACAGATAACTTGTCGCCCAGAGGTTTGATGTTCCAGTGGTATTGCTGTTCTAGCGGATTGAATGGCGAGACATGAAATGCTTTGCTGTGAGTCCAAGTATTCCGGTCATCAGCATCGAGCAGATAGTAGTGGCGCTCATTCCAAGGAGTATTACTGACTTCCGCAAGCAAGTATCTCCAATGACCTTGTTGGTCGTAAATGTAGTAAAAGTTCACCGGACTGAAGTAAATGCCAAAGTATCGAAGATGGATGACCGCTTTCACGGTTCCTTGAATCGGTTCTCCACCCAGCTGTTGAACCTTACTCAATACCGCTTGTTTTAAGTCCCCACTACCGAGATAGTCTTGGCGCTTAAACCTCGCCCAATGCCACCATCTCTGACCAAACCCCCACACTCTCTGTTGCAGAGCGTCGAGATCATCCAGATCAAGACAAGGCATAAATAGATGGTAGTTCAGCGCATGTTCAATGGGCGTAAAACGACGATGTCGGACGTTTCCAACCAGCAAATGGTTACGCTGTTCCAAGGACATCTTAAGCCGCTCCCTGAGATTGAAGGGTTTCACTGGCTAAACGTATTCCTCTCACGACATCCAATCCACTGCGAACGCCATCTTCATGGAACCCGTTGTACCAATACGCGCCACAAAACCATGTCCGAGACAAGCCATTAATTTCATTGCGTCTTGCCTGAGCGGCCATCGAGTCGCGGCTAAACACCGGATGGTGGTAGACAAAACTTTTCAGTATTTTGTCTTTGTCTATCTGATCGCTGCTGTTTAAAGAAACACAAAACGTTTTTGGCGCTTGGATGTGCTGTAGGATGTTCATATTGTAGGTCAACGTAGGTGGTCGAGATTGCTCTTGCTCACCGCCATCCAACCAATAGTTCCATGATGCCCATGCCGCTTTTCGTTTTGGCAGCAAAGATTCATCCGTGTGAAGCACGACTTCATTTGGCTGATAGGCTAAATCGGATAAGATTTCGCTCTCTACTGAGCTGATATCAGCCAACAAATGCTTAGCTTGATCGCTGTGACAAGCAAAAATCACTTGGTCAAAACGTTCGGTTTGACCATTAACTCTGACCGTAACCCCAGCTTGATCACGACTCACTGACTCGACCGGACTATTGAGTCGAATCTTGTCCGCAAACCCTTTAGTCAATGGCTTAATGTACTCTCTAGATCCACCTTTAATCACATACCATTGAGGTCTGTTTGTCACATCAAGCAGTCCATGATTTAAGAAAAAACGCGCAAAAAACTGGAGCGGAAACGCTCTCATATCTGCGAGAGTTGAAGACCAAATGGCCGCACCCATTGGAAGAATATAGTTGTCGCAGAAGTAATCGCTAAAACGGTGAGAGGTCAAGAAGTCGCCTAAGGTGTTCTCGCCCTTTGTTTGATCAACACACTCTTTGACTAGGCGGTTAAATCTCAATATTTCAAATATAAATGAGTAAAACTTAGGATTTAGCCAGTTTCTCTTCTGTGCAAATAAGGTGGTTAATGTGTGGCCATTATACTCAAGCCCATTACTGTCATTTCGGACGCTGAAGCTCATTTGGCTTGGTCTTCCTTCCACGCCAATCTCATTCATCAAGGCGATAAAATTCGGGTAGGTTCGATCGTTATAAACGATAAAGCCCGTATCAACGGAGTAGCGACTACCCTCAAGTTCGACGTCAACCGTCGCGGTATGCCCTCCAATATAATCATTCGCTTCAAACAAGGTTACATCGTGGTCACGACTAAGATAATAACCACACGTTAATCCAGAAATTCCACTGCCTATAATTGCGATTTTCATATCGTTACCTCTATCCCTGGGCGAGCAACTTTGCAGTCAGAGCATTTTGCCAACGGTATGGCAATGCACCAATCAATCGCAAAATTGATGTAAATTTAGTTGGAAAATAAATATGGCCTTTGCCCTTCGCTAAACCATGACGAATCTGTTGGGATGCTTGTTGCGCAGTCACCATCATTGGCATATCAAAGGTGTTCTTATCTGTGAGTGGTGTTTTCACAAAGCCTGGGTAGACTATCGAAACATCAATTCCCTGTGGTTTTAAGTCCAACTGTAAAGTTCTAGCGAGGTAGCTGACCGCCGCTTTTGACGCACCATAGGCTTCCGCTCTAGGTAACGCGACTTCACTGGCGATAGAGCCAATAATCGCCACCCTATGCCCCGCGCTGAAATTCGGCTGACACGCGTGGATAGCATTCGACAAACCAATCACATTGATATCGAAAACTCTCTTAATGAGTTCAGCGTCCAGTTGCCCATCTTCGATGTACTCACAATCACCCGCGTTGAATATCCATAACTGGGGCGTAATCGGCAAATGAGACAAAGCCGTTTTGGTCTGCTCAAGGTTTGTTTGATCAAAGGTTAGTGAAGAGATCGACGTTGACGACTCAACCATTTCATTGAGAACGGCAGTGTTACG
Organism: Vibrio sp. TRT 29B02; assembly: GCF_050113655.1. Classification (NCBI taxonomy): domain Bacteria; kingdom Pseudomonadati; phylum Pseudomonadota; class Gammaproteobacteria; order Vibrionales; family Vibrionaceae; genus Vibrio; species Vibrio sp. TRT 29B02. Next base: position 39,891 of record NZ_JBNJOJ010000003.1, on the reverse strand, counting down.
TCCACAAGCAATAACATACCAGCCATTTTCGGCGTAATCTTTGGCTAACTGATAGCCAATACCCGATGTCGCACCCGTAATCAGAACGCAGTTCATTGGCCTAACCTCTGCTTGATGCTTTTTATAATTGAGCCAAGTAACGGTAGGTTCTCATACAGCATTTCACCCAAATCAAAATAGTCTCTGTGGTAGATGACTCGCCCTTCAGAAAACTTAATATGACTAACGCCATTGACATAAATCACCGTCCCTTTTGATAATTTTGGATGCTCTAATGCCATTCGCCAAGTGAGAAACCCACTATCATCCGTTTGCTGATGCTCCTGAATCTCAAAATCACAACGTGTCACGTTTTTGTAGAGTGTCTCAAAATAGCGCTCAAGCGCGTCCCAACCTTCCAAGCGGTGGGCAGCATCTTCAAACACCACTTCTTGATGATAAACATCCGACAGAAGGTGAAGATTTTCCTTGTTCAGTTGTTGATATACCTTGCTTACAGCTTGGACATCCATATGTCACTCCCTAAAAGCTATACATAAATCTTATTTGTATAACATGCAAATCATAGATGAAAAATTAAAGTTGTACAAAAATGATTTTGTATAACTTATGGCTTTTGTACGTAGGATTTTTCAAACGGATCAAAAAAGGCTTGGTTATAAACCAAGCCTTTTCAAATAATTATAGCGACAGATTAAGAATTGCGCAGTGCAGCAATACGTTTGTCTAGTGGAGGGTGGCTCATTAGTAGTTCTGTCATTGAACGCTTACCATTGATGCCAAACGCCATCATAGAACCTTCTAGCTGTGATTCATGACTTACTTTAAGACGTTCTAGCGCTGCGATCATCTTGTGCTTACCAACCAACTGTGCGGCACCTGAATCTGCGTGGAATTCACGATGACGGCTGTACCACATGGTAATAAAGCTCGCTAGGAAACCGAAGATGAGTTCTAGTACCATACTGACACCAAAGTACACCATCATATTACTACCACCTTCTTCTTCATTGTCGTTCGACGCAACAAGGTTAGCGATAAAACGAGATAAGAAGATAACGAAGGTATTTACAACACCTTGCATCAGGGTCATGGTAACCATATCACCATTGGCAATGTGGCTAACTTCATGCGCAAGCACCGCTTCTGCTTCATCACGAGTCATGTTGTGCAATAGGCCTGTCGAAACCGCGACCAAAGAGTCATCTCGTTTCGCACCTGTTGCAAAAGCATTGATATCCGCTGAATCATAGATAGCTACCGTTGGCATGCCAATACCCACTTGCTCAGATTGACGACGCACCGTTTCTAGCAGCCAATGTTCTGTTTCGTTACGCGGACTCTCAATAACCATGCCTCCCACTGAACGCAATGCCATACTCTTTGACATTAGCAATGAGATAAACGAACCACCAAAACCAAATACCGCGGCCATCACCAGTAACCCAGAAAGGCTGCCTGGTTGCATCCCTGTCACTGCATACACAATGTTGAGGACAACACTTAATACCAGTACAACAGCTAAGTTGGTTACAAGGAATAACATTACTCGCTTCATTACTTTTCTCCAAAAACGGAAGCTTTTTCTCTGTGCTGATGCATTCAAATCACGACCAGCTTGTTCTTTACCTAATAGATATAGTCTATCCCTTTTAATATCAAGGTTAAGCAGCAAATTGAAACATTTGATTTCTGGACGCAGCAAATTTCTCAATTTCATTACAATCAATGGATTAGCGCCATAATGTATCGTCAGCTTTCTCAACACCACGAGGCGTTAGACTTTGGTCGTATTGAGAGTCCAATCAAACATGCTAGATTTACTACTGATCCACTCCATGGGACATAGGGATAAGGGACAAAATCATGGTTGAAACTAACGACTATCAAATGGCTATTGATCTGTTGTGCTGCCACTTAGGGATCTCGGAAGATGAGGCAAAGCAGCAGTTAGGTATCTCTGTAGACAATCAAACACAAAAACGTATTGCAGAGACTCAAAGTGCGCTGATGGGGCTTAATCAAGAGCGATAATGCTGTTGACCAAATGCAAAAAGGGCTGCCAATGGCAGCCCTTTTAATATCTCTAACAGTCGCCCTTTAGCAAAGGCGTCACATCAATATACTTTGCAAGCCCTTTGCGCTTCACGCTTGGAACGTAAGGTATTTCACCAATTTTCGGAGCATCAATTTTTTGCTCTAGCATCTCAATGATATCAGCATAGTGCTCTGTGCCTGGGTTGATCCGGTTTGCGACCCAGCCGATGACTTGTAAACCGTCCGCTTTGATTGCATCGAGAGTCAACATTGCATGGCTAAGACAGCCAAGTTTAATACCGACCACAAGGACAACAGGTAGTTTTTCCTGCTGCACCCACGTTGACAAACAATCAGAGTCCGATACAGGTACTCGCCAACCGCCAGCGCCCTCAACTAACACGATATCCGCATTTTTCTTGTGCTGTGACAGCTTATCACTCAGTACGGCGTAATCGATGACGACTCCTTCTCGCTTAGCTGCAATATGTGGTGACGCTGGCAACGCTAGTGCGTATGGGTTGACGTCATCATACGCCACTTCCAACGTAGCGGCTTTTTGCAGATAGAGCGCGTCCGAGTTTCGCAATCCAAACTCCGTTTTCTCGCAACCCGCAGCGACAGGCTTATAGCCTATGGTTTTTAAATCCTTTTCCGCTAGCGCGTTTAAAATCGCTTTAGACGCAACTGTTTTTCCAACATCGGTATCCGTACCCGCAATAAAAAATGCATCAATCATAGATGAATAACCCCTAAACAGACCTGATATGTTGCAGGCAGAAGACCCTGATGATTTTGGTTTGTTTGATACTCTTGTTCGACACGTTGTAACGCTTTGCGACCAGTCAAGCCATTTGCCCTGCCACCCACATGCGTTGCACCAATGCCCTTAAGATCACGCATTAAAGAAAATGCCGTCTTGTACCAAACCGTAATGGTCGGTAAGTCTAGTTGATGCGTATGGCATTCAGATTGCGCTAACGCAATTTTTACCTGATTGACTGAGATAAATTGATTCACGTGTTGATATGAATCAATTTTGCTCCACGCTTGTTTTAGCTCGTTTAGAGAACCGTCGAGTAAAGTCGAAAAATAAATTGAACCCAGCGGTTTTATCACTCGACGCAGCTCACGAAGTGGCACGGATAAGTCATCACACCACTGTAGCGCTAAGCTGGAAAATGCAAAATCAATGCTATGATTTTCAAATGGCAACGCTTCGGCATCTCCTTGCAAGTACGTAGCCATCTCACCACAGCGCTGTTTAGCGGCGTCGAGCATCTGTTGCGACAGGTCAAAACAGATCACCGTCGCACCACGTTTTATCAGCTCTAATGAGAAATAGCCTGTCCCACATCCCAAATCCAATACCGTTTTACCCGTAAGATCTTGAGGCATTTTGGCCAACACACGTAAGCCCACATCACGCTGAAACTCTGCATGTTGATCGTACGTTTTGGCTGCTCTGCCGAATGCATCAGCAATCGCTGCTTTGTCGTTGACACAGTCAGGAGTAATCAATACCGCTTGTTCCATTAATCCACTTCCTTCAAAGCTGTTTTTAGCTGATTTGCCAATGCTCGTATGTGTGCTTTTTCATGGCTAGCCGTGAGAGTCACGCGCAGTCGTGCACTACCAACAGCAACTGTAGGGGGACGGATCGCCGTCGCCCAGATACCGTTAGCTTTGAGCTGTGATGCGATATTGATTGCCTTTTCACTACTACCAAGAATAAATGGCTTAATCGGCGTTTGAGTTGCACAGTAACCTTGTTCATTCCCTAACAGAGAATGGTAATACTCAGAGAGTTCGCACAATTTTTCTCTTCGCCATGACTGTTCCTGAATCATAGTGATCGCTTGAGTTAAGGCCACAGCCTGTGCAGGGGGCATCGCGGTCGAATAGACATGATGTCGGGCAAACTGAGTTAAATAGTCCCCCACCTCACGGCTACACATAATTGCAGCTCCAGATAGACCCAATGCTTTACCAAAGGTCACGACCAACAAATCAGGCTGAACCCCCGCATGATGGCAACTGCCACGACCATCTTTACCAAGCACACCAATACCATGAGCATCATCAACCGCAAGCCAGGCTTTTTTACGTGTCACTGAATAGATATCTGCCAATGGTGATAAATCACCATCCATGCTAAAAACCCCTTCTGTGACGACCAAAGTATTGCCATCAATGGAAGAGCAAAGGTGGTCAACATCGTTGTGTCTGAAACGCTTCATCTTCGCAGTCGACAACATACCAGCTTCGATCAGTGAGGCGTGATTGAGCTTATCTTGTAATAGCAGGTCATCTTTCTCTAATAGTGCAAATAGCATGGCTTGATTGGCAGAAAATCCCGAGCTAAACAATATCGCCCTTTCAAACCCCAGCCATTGGCATAAGCTCTGTTCTAGATCGCGATGAGCAGAGCTATGACCCGTCACCAATGGCGATGCCCCACTACCGTTGCCATAACGCTCTAGGCCTAGCTGCCACGCTTTGGTTAACTCTTTATCCGCGGCTAACCCAAGATAATCGTTGCTGGAAAAATTAAGGTAACTGTTACCTTCGTGAACTAAGTGGGTACGATTACCTTGTTCTATATTGAGTAAAGTACGGCTTAAGCCCTGAGTTTTACGTTGCTCAAGGGCTTTAGCAATTCGAGTATTAAACGCCTGCATCGTAGAATAAGTCGTCTTTCGTTGGGCGTGCAGCCACTCGTTCTACAACTCGATCAAGAAGATCATTCTCTTCGATTTCATCGGGCTTCTGAGACACTTGCTGGCTATTAATGCCAAGCTTATCGAACAGAAGCATATCTTTGTCTTCAGAAGGGTTTGGTGTTGTCAGCAGTTTACAACCATAGAAAACGGAGTTGGCCCCCGCCATAAAGCACAGCGCTTGCATCTGCTCATTCATGTTCTCACGACCAGCAGACAGGCGTACCGCAGACTTAGGCATCATGATTCGAGCAATCGCTATCAGACGGATAAAATCGAATGGTTCAACATCTTCTACCTTCTCTAGTGGGGTACCTTTCACTTTGACCAACATATTGATTGGCACACTCTCTGGGTGAGTAGGTAGGTTTGCCAGTTCAACAAGCAGGCCAGCACGATCATTGGCATTCTCACCCATACCAATAATACCGCCAGAACATATCTTCATGCCTGCATCGCGAACGTGAGAAAGTGTATCCAGACGGTCCTGATAAGTACGAGTAGTAATAATGTTGCCGTAGAATTCAGGCGAAGTGTCTAAGTTGTGGTTGTAGTAGTCTAACCCTGCATCGGCTAAAGCTTTCGCTTGATCCGAAGTAAGCATACCCAGCGTCATGCAGGTTTCTAACCCCATCCCTTTGACGCCCTTAATCATATCGGTCAGATGCGGCATATCGCGTTCTTTTGGGTTTTTCCATGCCGCTCCCATACAGAAGCGGGTCGAACCTGCATTCTTAGCCTTCTGCGCTGCATCTAAAACACGCTCGACTTCCATCAGACGCTCTTTCTCTACGTCCGTTGTATATCTTGCGCTCTGGGGGCAGTATTTACAGTCTTCAGGACAAGCGCCTGTTTTTATCGAAAGCAAGGTGCTGACTTGGACATGGTTGTGCTGCTGATATTGACGATGCACCAGTTGCGCTTCAAATAGAAGATCCATGAATGGCTTATCCATAAGTTCTCTAACTTGAGCAACTGTCCAGTTGTGACGTACTTCCACGGGGCTTCCTTTAATTATTGTCAGTTTGAATACTTGGCTAGTCTACTGACACAAGGTAGACTGTCAACACCCAGCAATTTCAAAAGTTTACACTTGATTAATTTTTAATCATTAAAATTTCAGGAACTGAACATGGATCTCGCTTTCGACCGCCGTCATATCTGGCATCCCTATACTTCAACGCTGACACCTCTGACCTGCTACCCAGTTGTTTCCGCCAAAGGAGTCATGCTGCAATTAGAGTCTGGTGAGCAGCTAATTGATGGCATGTCATCATGGTGGTCTGCGATTCATGGATACAATCACCCTTACCTAAATGCCGCAGCGCATGGCCAGATCGATAAAATGTCACACGTTATGTTTGGCGGGATCACTCATGATCCAGCGATTAACCTGTGTAAAAAGCTACTCTCATTTGCACCAAATAATCTTCAGCATGTCTTTTTGGCCGATTCGGGTTCTGTCGCGGTGGAAGTCAGCTTGAAAATGGCGTTGCAATACTGGCATGCAAAAGGTCAAGTGAGACCGAAGTTCCTAACACTCAGAGATGGCTATCATGGTGATACGTTTGCTGCAATGTCGGTAACTGACCCTAACAACTCAATGCACTCTTTGTATAAAGGATTTCTGCCTGAACACATCTTCGCCTCTTCTCCAAAAACCGGCTTCTGGGAGGAGTGGGATGAAGCTGATTTAGCCGACTTTAAGCACAAGCTCGCTCAAAACCATTCTCAGATAGCGGCCGTGATCCTAGAACCTATCGTTCAAGGCGCTGGCGGAATGCGAATCTATCATCCTCAATTTCTTAAAGGTGTTAGAGCATTATGTGATGAGTTTGGCGTGCTATTGATTCTTGATGAGATAGCGACTGGCTTTGGTCGTACCGGAAAAATGTTTGCCTGTGAGCACGCTGAGATATCCCCTGACATTCTATGTGTAGGTAAAGCATTAACCAGTGGCTACATGACGCTATCAGCAACGCTAGCCTCAAGTGATGTTGCGGATACGGTATGTGGCGGTGATGCAGGTTGCTTTATGCATGGCCCTACTTTTATGGCCAACCCGTTGGCCTGCGCAGTCGCGACAGCCAGCATGGAATTGCTAGAGCAAAATGAATGGCAGCAGCAGACAAAGCAAATCGAACAGCTTTTTTCTGAGTTACTGCCTAAGTTAAAGCAGCACAAGTTGGTAGAAGACGTTCGCTGGCTTGGTGCCATTGGCGTGGTTGAAGCCACGACGCCGGTCAATATGGAAGCGATTCAAGCACTGTTTGTCGAGAAAGGGGTTTGGATCCGCCCATTTGGCAAACTGATTTATATGATGCCGCCGTTCATTAGTGAACCTGAGCATATAGAAGCATTAGTAGATGCGGTTGAATGTGCGTTGAATTGTGAAGAATGCTTTAGTGGTTAACACTTAAGTTTCGAGCTGCGAGTAGCTCGCGACTCGAAACTTCAAGCTTTGTTTTACTCTTGGTCAATCATCCAACGGCGGAATTCTTTACGCTCTTGTTGAGAAGATTTTAGGTACCAAGCTTTTAGTTGTTCAACATTGCTTGAGGCAACAGGTTTAGCTGGAGACGTTTTTTCAACTTGACTTGCTGTTGATGTAACAGCTGTGCTTGTAGTCGCTACTGCAATAACTTGAGCTTCTACAGGTTTGTCAATTAGCTTGCCACCTTCAAAGAAAATTCCTTTTGACTGGTTGTACTCTGCAACTAGCTTATCCATGGCTACGTATGGAAACAAACTTCCGTTTGAAGGCAACAAGTCTTGAGTATAGTTCAGAGACTGGCCATCTTGAGACAGTTTCCACTCTGGCTGTTCTGACTTGAAAGCATTTACCGCTTCTTGGGTGCTTCTCGCTGTTGGGTGATCAATAACGATATCATTACCTGTCACGTTGAAATTAATAACGTATGGATAAGAAGTAAACACTTTTGCAGAATTACCACGACCTAGTTCTTTATCCATTTGAACAACCAATTGAACACTCCCTTGAGGTATATCCAATTTACCAATTTTGGACTCAGACTGTTCACCATTTATGTAAAGAACCGATAAACCTTTTGCTGGGGTTAAGACTGCAGCACTTGCTGTAAAAGAAAACAGCGCACAAAACGTTAGCATCCATTTCATCATAAAAATCTCTTTAATTCTGCGACAATTGGGGTTGATTTTAACAGCAGCTTAAACAAGTTAAAAGTAATAAGCCATTGTTATAAAAAATAAAAAGCCACCCCAAAGGGTGGCTTCGTGTTATTAATCAAAGACTTTCAATTAGAAAGAAGCTTTGATACCAACACCGTAACCTAGGTCAGTGTTGTCTTTGTCGTTGTCACCGATCTCTACGTAAACAGTAGTGTTAGGTGCAATACCGTAACCCGCGTTTAGGAACCACTGATCGAAGTCTTTTGTAGCTGCATCGCTGTAATCAGTTGTGCTGAAGCCACCAGCGAATGTAACTTTGTTCCATGTGTAGTCTGCAGCAACTGCTAGAGTATCTACATCAGAAGAAGCACCAGATTCTTTAGTGTCTACTTTGTAGTAACCTAGTTCTAGGTTTAGGTTTTCGATACCAGCGTAGCGAATCTCACCAGCGATTAGAGTTTCTTCTTTGTTTAGAGCAACAGAATCGCTGTCTACACCTTTAAGCTCTGCATCACCGTAGAAAACTGTGAAGTCGAAGTCAGCTACACGGTAACCAACTTTAGCGTCGAAGTAGTGACCATCTTCGCCAATAGCATCTTCATCGTGTTTGTCTTGGATTAGGCCTAGACCTGCGTAGAAAGAGCCGTTGTCGTAATCGTAACGTACTGCTTCATCACCACCGAAGCTAGCATCGTTGAAGAAAGAGTTAACACCGAAAAGGTAATCAGAACCGATACCAGCGTCGTCAAGTTGAGTATCTAGTTTACCAACTTTTAGAGTACCGTAAGCGTTGTGGTAGAAACCGAAGTAAACGTTACCTACAGAAGAGTTACCTTTCGCACGGTCATCGTTGTCACCAGAAAACTCAAGGAAAGCACCAACTTGGAAGTCGTCGTTTACAGCGTAACGAGTGTCGAAACCGAAATCAGCATCGTCGATCTCTTGCTTAGTGATTTGGTCTACGCCGATATCTTTTAGGTAACGTACTTCTACATCACCAGATAGGTTAACAGTTACACCGTCTTGGTTGTAAAGTTCGATTGCTTGAGCAGACGAAGCTGCTGCTAGAACTGAAAGAGCTACTAGAGTCTTTTTCATAATAATCCACTGCCTTTTCTATAGAATGGGAAATCCTTGTCCGGTTCCCTTTATGTTTTTGATGATGATTCCTTCCTCTAATGGGTCGGATATCAACGTCACTAAATTTCGAGGTCTAGATTGCAAAAGATTATTCGGCGTGTCAAATATTCTAAAAACAGAAAATAAAAAAACATTCATTCATTTGAAATCAATTAGTTACATAAAATTATGAGCAATTTTCGAGCGACTTCATAACTTTTAGCCTCGCAGTATCGAAAACTTAACAAACCATCAATACAGCATATAAACCCTAAAACTACATCCTGAAACATAAAAATCAGAATATTATTCCAGCCAAATCCCAAGTTTGGCGTGATATATTTTTTACATTTAGAATTAATTGTAAGTATCTGAAGGTTCAGTTTTTTTTTGTGAAGAAGATCCACATTTCGTTATTAAGGATTCTATTTCGTGAACTAAGTAGCGTTTAGCAAACTGTGCTATGATGCGTTACCCGCAATACAGGTCACAATATGAATACCAGTAAAATCCAACAATCCATTCGAACGAGTTATCAAAACCTCCAATCTCAGCTTGAAAACTTTGTGCCTCGTCGAGCTCAAAATTACCTCGTTGCGGAGATAGCGAAAACATTATGCGGTGAGTATCACAAATCTACCCGTATGCTCGTTGCAGAAGCTGGGACTGGAATTGGTAAGTCCCTCTCCTATTTAATGGCGACCATCCCTGTCGCGATTCATAACAATAGAAAAGTGGTCATATCTACTGCGACAGTGGCTTTACAAGAACAGCTGGTCAATAAGGATTTACCTTTATATCGCCGCCTGACTGATCGTGAGTTCTCTTTTATTTTAGCGAAAGGACGTCAGCGCTATTGTTGTGCCGAGAAACTTGCAACCGCCAGTGGCGTTGATGGTGGTCAGTTAGCCATGTTCGAGACAAAACCTAAGAAGAAAGATATCGAACAACTCGAAACAATGTACCGTTCGCTAGCGCAAAATAAGTGGGACGGCGATAGAGACTCCTGGCCTAAGCCAATCGCCGATGATATTTGGCAATTAATCGTTAGCGATAAACATAGCTGCAACAATAGTATGCCAGCGCATCGCAACTGTCCGTTTCAAAAAGCGCGCTCTGAAATGGATAAAGCAGATGTCATCATCGCCAACCATAGCTTAGTCATGGCTGATGCGGGCCTTGGTGGTGGTGTCATTCTGCCTGAACCAGAAAATACAATTTATGTTTTTGATGAAGCGCATCACCTACCACACGTAGCCAGGGACCACTCTTCTGCCGCAGCAAGCCTGAAGGGCGCGGCTAGCTGGCTAGAACGCCTTAACCAAGCGGTGACGAAATTTGCCAATATGGCAGACGAAAAACGTGTCGCTCGATTTCGAAACGAACTACAAGACTCAGTTCAGCAACTGATCCCATCGTTAACTCAGCTAGCAACTCGCTTTGATCCCACCCATTTCGAAGAAAACATTTATCGTTTTGAGAATGGCGAGTTGCCTCAGTGGCTCACAGAGGAATCTATAGAACTCAAAAAACTCAGCCACAAAGGTTCGCTAGCAGTCGCAAAAATTGCAGACCTGATTGCCGAACGAGTTAAAGAAGGTGAACTTTCAAATCGATTGGCAGAGCCAGCTCTTGCTGAACTGGGATTTTATATCCAACGTATGGATAATCTCGCTCAGGTATGGAACCTAATGGCCGAACCACAAAGGGAAAAAGGTGCGCCGTTAGCTCGCTGGTTGGAAGTCAGCCCCGAGCGTGAAGGCGACTTTATCGTCAACGTTTCACCTTTGGAAGTAGGCTGGCAACTTGACCAGCAACTTTGGAGTCGTTGCATTGGCGCGGTACTCACTTCTGCCACTATGCGTGCTTTAAACTCGTTTAGCTTTTTCTGTCGCCAAGCAGGCATCAGTGAGAAGGGCGAAGATGGTGTGCGATTTTTGGCTTTAGCATCGCCTTTTGACTATCAGAATCAAGCGGAGCTCTATGTCCCTAAAATGGCGTATGAACCGCAAGCACCCCAATTCACTGAACACTTGATTGAAAAGCTGCCTGATTTAATTGCAGACAAAAAAGCCAATTTAGTCCTGTTTTCTTCATACTGGCAGATGAATCAAGTCGCGCAAGCCCTCTCAACCGATTTCGTAAAAAGAGGCTGGGCACTGCAAGTTCAGGGTAAGGAGTCGCGCTCAGAAATACTCAAAAAACATAAAACCTTAGTTCAATGCCAAAAGACCAGCGTTTTATTTGGCACTGGCAGTTTCTCGGAAGGATTAGATTTACCTGGTGAATTGCTAGAAAACTTGATCATCACCAAAATCCCTTTCGCTGTACCGACTTCACCAGTAGAGCAGGCGCATGCGGAATACATAGAAAGTCGAGGGGGAAATCCTTTCATGCAGATCACGGTTCCTGAAGCGAGTAAAAAATTAATTCAGTCTGTCGGACGCTTGCTGCGTAAAGAGAGGGATTCTGGTAAAGTCATCATTCTCGATCGTCGCGTGATCACCAAACGCTATGGCAGCGCCCTACTCGATTCACTGCCACCATTCAAGCGGATCATCGAATAAGTATCCGTATTTATATAAGAAGAACTATTTTATGGAATTGTTTGAGCCAACCGTACTGTTGGTGTTGGCACTGGTTGCTTTCCTTGCTGGGTTTATTGATGCTGTTGCTGGTGGGGGTGGTATGCTGACCGTCCCTGCACTACTGTCATTAGGTTTACCACCCCATATTGCATTGGGAACGAATAAATTAGCCGCCACCTTTGCATCATCAACCGCGGCTTTTACCTACTACCGTAAGAAGCTATTTAAACCAAGTTGCTGGAAACGTGCTTTCTTCTCGACTTTGATCGGAGCAATTATCGGCACCTTGGTGGTAGACCTCATTAGTACACAGTGGCTGGAAAAAATTCTGCCATTGGTGATCCTCGCCGCGGCTATTTATACCATTTGGCATAAAACCCCTAGCACGGTAAAGAACGATACGCCTCAGCCTTGTCCAGTACTTAACAAAAAACAGTACGCGCAAGGTTTGACTTTAGGTTTCTACGACGGTGTTGCAGGCCCTGGTACTGGCGCGTTTTGGACAGTAAGTTCGATGGCCCTGTATCGTCTCAATATTCTTCTTGCTTCGGGGCTGGCCAAGGCAATGAATTTCACAAGTAACTTTACTTCATTAGTTACTTTCGCAATTCTGGGGCATATCGATTGGGTACTCGGATTGACTATGGGTCTCTGTCTCATGGCAGGGGCTTTCGTCGGCGCACATTCAGCAATACGATTCGGAGCCAAGTTTATCCGACCAGTTTTTGTTACAGTCGTAAGTATCTTAGCCGTCAAACTGGCCTACGAAGCTTGGTTTGTTAATCTATAGTTGAGAACGCCATGAGCAAATTCAATCAGCTTCAATCAACCTTGGAACAGCTTGCTGTCGATGCTGCTGCACTCGACCGCAAAAGGGGCGAGCACCACCAGCCACTATTTGACGAGCGACTGTTTCAAAGTCGTTCCAAATTGCTCGTTCCATGTGTTAAAGAGACTCAAGGGACTCTTGAAAGCATCATTAGAGAACAGACCGCCGGCAAACTAACGGCACTGCGAGCGGAATATCTAACGGAGCGTTTGCTCTCACAAGTAAGCGCGCTACAACGAGAACTCGCAACCACAAAGATTCGTAAACAAGAGCCTAAGCATAAAAGCCACTTTCAAAAACCGATCAACGAGTTATATCAAAATCTTGCTCAGCATCAGGAGTGGGAGCGTCGCTTACTTGAAATGGTTCGCGACAAGGAGCTGGCTCTACAGTATGCTCCTCCGTTTCAACAGCAAGCGGCACAGCAAGCTTTGATTACTACCGAGCAGAGACTTAAACGCTGCCAAGAAGCCAAACTGAAAGTTGAAAAGCAAATAACCTATCGTGAAAGGAACCAATAATGTCGTCGACCAATGAAGGACTTGAAAACGCTCCGGATGAAATCAAACTGGCGGTTGATCTTATTTACCTCTTAGAAAGCAACGAAGTAGAGCCAGATATCGCTTTAAAAGCACTGCAAATTGTTCAATCGGATATTGAGAAGAGATTACGACAAACTCACGCAAATTAAGGACGATTAGACCAATACCGATTGGATAAGCTGATCTTGTCACAACAATGAACAAAGGGCTTCGATGATTCGAAGCCCTTTTCGCATTTATCTGATCATGGCTCAGCGCTACACTTTAAACTGATTGACCAACTGCTGTTGTTTATCAGACAAGTCGCCAATTTGCCTACTTACCATCTCCGACTCTTCGGCTTGAGTTAAGATTTGAGCACTTAAATCACGAATATTACTCACGCTTTGATTGACCTCTGCGGAGACAGATTGCTGCTCTTCAGCCGCTTTGACAATTTGCGAGTTCATATCGTTGATTGACGCGATTGCTTCAAAAATTTGGTTCAGTTCTGCTGCAGCATTCTGAACTTGCTGCGCGGAGTCATTCGCTAAGTCATTTCCGTCTTGGATTGCCTTAACCACATCCCGTGTACCATTTTGCACGTTCTCTATCACTTTACGGATTTCACCCACTGACTCTTGAGTACGGCTGGCTAGGTTTCTGACCTCATCAGCCACAACCGCAAAACCGCGCCCTTGTTCCCCCGCTCGAGCCGCTTCAATCGCGGCATTAAGAGCAAGCAAGTTAGTCTGTTCAGAAATACCCTCGATAACCGATAGAATGTCCGTTATATTCGCATTGTTTGCTGCTAACTCTTCCACAACAGGTACAGCAGCTGTCATACGATCAACTAATCTAACCATTTCCGTTTGAGACAGCTCAATAACACGTTGCCCAGTCGCAGCGGCTTCATTAGCCTGCTCTGCTGCCCTCACTGCGATTTCAGCGTTTTGAACCACTAGGCTAGCAGTTTGAGTCATCTCTTCAGAAGCAGTCGCCACGAGATCGACTTCTTTAAACTGTGAATCACTGCTGGTGCGAGTTTGCTGTGCAGCAACACGAGACTGATGTGTGGTGGTACCGATCTGAAGCGTCGTGTCCACCACATCACTGATGATAGACTGTAATTTATCAAGGAATTGGTTAAAGCCAATCGCTAATCGGCCAATCTCATCTTGAGATTTAACTTCCAATCGTTGCGTCAAGTCACCTTCACCAGACGCAATATCATTCAAGCGCACCACCACTTCTCGAATAGGCTTCACTAGACGTGACGCCGCGACCGCGATAGTAGCAAGACCGAGTAGCATCAAAGCTGCACCAGCGATCACTTCAGTTTTTACACTTGAAGCCACTTGTTCGCTAATAATGGTATCCAGTGCTTCCGCATCAGCCAAGACACTCTCACGCGGCATGTCAAACAACACACCCCATGTCTGGTTAGCCACCATGATAGGCGCAAAAACATTCAGCCAGTTACCATCACTACTCCACTGAGTTTTCACCTCTTGACCAAACAACAAATCGGTCAATTGATCGCTTGAGACAATATCACTGTTATAAGGCTGACCAATGGTTTGAGTCACATCATCGCTTGCAATTAAAGAACCGTCGAGGCTGACTAAATTAATCGAACCCGTGCCAGAGAAAAGCAGTTGGTCAGATTCCGCAACGATATTTGTGAGGCTATCAAGACGCAAATCGATACCGAAAAACCCAATGGGGGTATCGTCGAGCATGAGGGGGACAGATATTGAACTGGTTAAGAAAGTAGTTCCATCTTGGTTAATTAACCTCGGCGTGGTCACACACGCGGTGCTGGACGCCATAGGGCAATAAAAGCGTTCACTGTTGATCGCGTCAGCCAATACCGCTTCTGACAGTACATTAGCCACAACGTTTTCGCCATTTTGCGATGTTAGCCAGTAAGGAGCAAAGCGACCAATTTCATTGGAGCCGACATACTCAGCATTCTCGTAATTGCTGTCTTCGTTATCGAGCATATTTGGTCGAAATACTAAGTAAGCACCCTGAATGGTCTCAAAACTCAATACAGAGCGGCGCACCATCTCATCTAAAGCGGTTCGCAGCTCTTCACTGTCACCGAAATTCTCTTCACTTAACGTCTTTTGGAACATAGCACTGGATGCCAGCATTTCTGCACGGTAGAGCGCTTCGTTCAAAAACTGAGTAACTTCTGTGGCATTGAGCAAGGCGCGTGTCTCAACAATCTGTTCAGACTTATTAATCACAGATTGAGAACTTTGCTGCTTAATTTGCTGCTGATTTGATACAGCGTTATAGACAGAAAAGCCGATCAATGAGAGAGATGTGATAAGAAGGCAGAAACCCGCTAAGAGCGTGATTTTCCACTGCACTGATAACGTTCGCATAATACATCCTTTTAGCAAACTCGGTGTTTTGAAGAGGGTTAATTAGCCCAGAGGCACAGACGAATTACACCACATTTGAATCGGTTATCAAACGAAAGTTTAAAAATATGTTAAATAAACACCAAGTAACTTTATCGGCTTTCCACCGTTCGTCTATTTGATGCTAGTATTGGCCAGACAAGAATTCAAATAGCCAAAAAGGGAACTCAATGAAAGTCATTTCCTTCAACATCAACGGACTTCGCGCCCGCCTGCATCAACTCCAAGCAGTTATCGACAAACATCAGCCGGACGTCATTGGTCTCCAAGAGATTAAAGTTCACGATGAAGCATTTCCATTAGAAGATGTTGAAGCCATGGGTTACAAAGTCTACTTCCATGGTCAAAAGGCACACTATGGCGTTGCAATGCTATGTAAAAAAGAACCTTTATCCGTTCAGAAAGGCTTTCCGACAGACAGTGACGATCATCAAAAACGCATGATCATGGTCACGATTGAAGACGATAATGGGCAGCCAGTTACCATTCTCAATGGTTATTTCCCTCAGGGTGACAATATTAACCATGAGAGCAAATTTCCATACAAGCGCCAGTTTTACGCTGATCTCATGACTTATCTCAATGACCACCATAACAATGAAGAACAGTTGGTTGTGATGGGCGATATCAACATCAGCCCAATTGATGCCGATATTGGTATTGGCGAACCTAACCGTAAACGTTGGCTACAAACGGGTAAGTGCTCATTCCAACCCGAAGAGCGCCAATGGCTTAAGACATTACTTGATTGGGGCTTTGTTGACACCTTCCGTCAGATCCACCCCGACGTAAACGACCGCTTCTCGTGGTTTGATTACCGTTCAAAAGGTTTCCCAGATAACCGCGGCCTACGTATTGATGTGGTACTAGCGACGCCTAAGCTGGCAGAGAAG
The DNA here is from genome assembly GCF_050113655.1 of Vibrio sp. TRT 29B02. Classification (NCBI taxonomy): domain Bacteria; kingdom Pseudomonadati; phylum Pseudomonadota; class Gammaproteobacteria; order Vibrionales; family Vibrionaceae; genus Vibrio; species Vibrio sp. TRT 29B02. The sequence continues at coordinate 23,599 of NZ_JBNJOJ010000003.1, read as the reverse complement.
TGTATCGAGTCAGACATTGACTATCAACTACGCGGGATTGATAAACCGTCTGATCACGCGCCGATTTGGTCGACGTTTGAATAGAGAAAAGTGAAGCGCTCTAAACTCTCGCAAACAAAAAGGGTTGGTGCGTAGCACCAACCCTTAAGTCGTATCTCGGAGCGAAGCGTTCTAGCCTCTCGCAGGACGAAGCCCGTTCTCGAAGCTATACGTTCTCTATCAAATCTCGATAAAGTCTGCTTCTACCGCTGGATTCACATCCGCGTCGTAATCAACACCTTCAACACCGAAACCAAACAGTTTCAAGAACTCTTCTTTGTACTCAACGTAGTCAGTAAGTTCTTTTAGGTTCTCTGATGTGATTTGTGGCCATAGGTCACGGCAGTGCTGCTGAATGTCATCACGTAGTTCCCAGTCATCCAGACGCAGACGGTTCTTGTCATCCACTTCAGGTGCTGAACCATCTTCTTTGTAGAGACGCTGGCTGAACATGCGGAAGATCTGTTCCATACAACCTTCATGCACGCCCTCTTCACGCATTTTCTTAAATACCATCGCGATGTAAAGAGGCATTACCGGAATTGCAGAACTTGCTTGAGTAACGACAGATTTAAGAACGGCTACGTTTGCTGTGCCGCCTTGAGCTGCAAGTTTCTCATTAAGAGCGGCAGCAGCGCGGTCTAGGTCCATTTTTGCTTTACCTAGTGCGCCATCCCAGTAGATCGGCCAAGTCAGCTCAGTACCGATGTAGCTGTACGCAACCGTCTTACAACCGTCAGCTAGAACACCCGCTTCAGAAAGAGCATTGATCCACAATTCCCAATCTTCACCGCCCATAACCGTAACAGTGTCGTTGATCTCTTGCTCAGTTGCTGGCTCTACGCTCGCCTCAATGATCACGTCTTTGTTTGTATCTACCGCAGTAGATGTGTACGTATCACCGATAGGTTTTAGAGATGAACGGATCACTTCACCCGTTTCTGGCATCTTACGCACTGGAGAAGCCAGTGAGTAAACCACCATATCAATCTGACCTAAGTCTTCTTTAATCAGATCGATCGTTTTCTGCTTAGCTTCATTTGAGAAAGCATCACCATTTAAGCTTTTTGCATAAAGACCTTCTTCACGCGCAAACTTTTCAAAAGCAACTGAGTTATAAAAACCCGCTGTGCCAGGCTTCTTCTCCGAACCTTCTTTCTCGAAGAAAACACCAATAGTAGAAGCACCGCCACCAAATGCCGCAGCGATACGAGAAGATAGGCCGTAGCCACTTGAAGCACCAACAACAAGTACACGTTTAGGTGCATCTTTGATTGGGCCTTGTGCTTTAGTGTAAGCAATTTGTTCTTTTACGTTAGCTTCACAGCCCATTGGGTGCGTAGTAGTACAGATAAATCCGCGAATTCTAGGTTTGATGATCATATTCAACTTCCTTAACAAAACCCCGCTAGGATAAAAGTTTCACCCGCAGTTCGCATCTAATTTCTGTAAAAATGTCGGTAAAATGCAAGTGGTTGGAGCACTTTCAGTCAGGATTATTAAATTGTGCACAAAATAAAGGCACCTACTGGAGGTGCCTTTAAAAATGAGCAAGTTTTTATCTAGAGTAGACGAAATCGTCTAAATCACGCTGCACTATCAAGCTTTGCTTTTGACTTTTTTGTCTCACCATGAGTACGAACTTCGCTGAAATCATGGCTAAAGTGGTCAACTTGAATCGCTTTGTAACGCAATTGGTCTGCTGCTAGAATTTGATCAACTTCTTCCTCTGTTAACACATCGGCTTCAAGCGCTTGTGCCAGACGATCTTTCAGTAACCCTTTACGAGCCACTTTACCCTCTTTCGCTGCGCGCATCAGTTTACGCTCCAGCCCCTTCACACCATACATCGCGAGGAATGCATTCTCCATCAGACCAACACTGTCGTTTTCATCTTTGCCTATGTAGCAAAGGTGAGTCAATCGGTCACGATGAGCGCCAGGAGTCATTAAACTTTCAGCCAATCGAACCGTTAGGTTGTCGCTTGGTTTCTGGTAGTGGTTGCCGAGTGGGAAGATTAAGCCTTTCAATAAACGACCAACGGCCTTTTGCGGGTAGTTAGCAAACGCTTCCTGTAACGACTGAGCAGCATGGTACAGACAGTGCTGAACAGCGTAGTGAACATAATCTAGGTCTTGTTGCTGACGACCTTCATCTTCATACTTCTTCAGTGCTGCTGATGCTAAGTACAAATACGCCAGAACATCGCCCAAACGAGCAGAAATCATCTCTTTGCGCTTCAAATCACCGCCTAAGGTTGCCATCGCGATGTCAGCACTCACTGCCAACGCTCGGCTTAAACGAGTCATCTCTTTGTAGTACTTTTGAGTCGGACCGCTCATGCTGGCTTTAATAAAGCGTGAACCAGTCAATGCCGCGCCAAACGCACCAAAGGTGTTCTTCATCGCATGACCTATATGCTTGAACAGCAGATCGTCGAACTCTTTTGCGCCTTGCTTCTCATCTGGGTTAGCCGCAGCTTCCATCTCTTTGAGTACGTAAGGGTGACAACGTGTCGCACCTTGGCCAAAGATCATTAAGTTACGAGTCAGAATGTTAGCACCTTCTACCGTAATTGCGACTGGAATACCAAGGTATGGCGCCGCCAAATAGTTCATTGGGCCATCTTGAATCGCGCGACCTGAATGGATATCCATCGAGTCATCTAGGATCTTACGCGCAATTTCCGTCATGTGGTATTTAGCAATCGCGGTGACGATTCCCGGCTTCTCTTTTAAATCAAGCGACGTTGTCGTTAGTGTTCGGCTTGCTTCAAGAAGGTAAGTTAAACCACCGATACGGCCTAACGCTTCTGCCACACCTTCAAACTTACCAATCGACATACCGAACTGCTTACGAACGTACGCATAAGCACCCGTGGTGCGAGCAGTTAAGTGTCCCATTGCCGTGCCTAGCGCTGGCAGTGAAATACCACGGCCTGCTGACAAACACTCAACCAACATACGCCAGCCTTTACCCGCATAATCTTGACCACCAATTAGCCACTCCATCGGAATAAAGACATCTTTACCGCGCGTTGGACCATTCATAAACGCGAGACCAAGTGGATCATGACGCTCGCCGATCTCAACACCTTTGTGGTTGGCAGGGATAAGGGCACAGGTAATACCCAGCTCTTTCTTGTCTCCCATTAAACCGTCTGGATCGTACATTTTGAATGCAAGACCAAGCACTGTCGCAACAGGCGCTAGCGTGATGTAGCGCTTGTTCCAGTTCAGACGAATACCTAGAACTTCTTTGCCTTCATGTTTGCCGTAACAGACAATACCGTCATCCGGAATACCGCCAGCATCTGAACCCGCTTCTGGACCAGTCAACGCAAAACAAGGAATATCTGTACCGTTAGCGAGACGCGGTAGCCAGTAATCTTTCTGCTCTTGAGTACCGTAGTGGGAAAGAAGTTCACCCGGACCTAACGAGTTTGGCACCATCACAGATACGGCAGCACTGATACTGCGTGTCGCGATGCGAGATACGATCGTTGAGTTCGCTAAAGACGAGAACTGACGACCGCCGTACTCTTTAGAAATGATCAGAGAGAAGAAACGCTCTTTGCGTAGGTATTCCCACACTTCTGCTGGTAGGTCGCGATCTTCTTTCACAATTTTATGATCATCGAGCATCGCCAACAGCGTTTCGAGCTCATTGTTCATGAACGACTGCTCTTCTGACGTCAGCGTAGGTTTCGGGTACTGATGCAACTTATTAAAGTCTGGTCGACCAGAGAACAGCTCTCCGTCCCACCATACGCTACCCGCTTCCATTGCTTCTTTCTCAGTGCTAGACAACGGAGGCAGCACTTTTTTAAACATTTTGAAAGCTGGGTCACTTACCCATTTTTGTCTTAGAGAGCTCATAATCAGATCCTTTTGTTCACTGTAGGGTGGTCCAATATTTTTGTTATTTGTCTAATCAGTTTATTCCGCAGCGACGCCTGCTGCTAAATATGGAATCAGTTGGTCAACGACAGATTTTGCATCCATCGCTTTACCGTAATCATTTTCTGCGATTTCCAGTAAGGCCTGACTTGAAGCCATGGTGAATACGCAAGTACCTAAGGTAAAGTGCAAACGCCAGAACAACTCTTCCTGAGTTAGTTTTGGATTCGCCTTCATTACCGATTCGGTAAACAACGATAATGTGTCTTGATAACGAGTGGTGATAAACCAACGCAAGTGTCCCTGAACATCGGTGTAACCACGACCAATTAACAACATAAAGCGACTGGTTCCATTCGGTCTTACGTCATTTAAGTTACGTAATGGAGAGCGTAAAGACTCAAACACGTCAGCCATTTTATAGCTGTCATTAAGGTTAAGGTTGATGAGAGCATCTTGCACCGCTGGCATAAACGCCTCTAAATAACGATTCAATACCGCTCTTACCAAAGTTTTCTTATCGCCAAAGTGATAATTCACAGAAGCTAAGTTAACGCCAGCTTTACTGGTGATTGTTCGTAAAGAGGTATCTTTAAAACCGTGTTCTGCAAACAAGGCTTCCGCTACATCAAGGATTTTCTCTTTGGTTGAGTTTCTCGCTGGCATTTCAATCACTCGTATTAAACAACTGTTTGAAATATACAGCCGAAACACAAAAGCAACAAGTTATTAACATCACACTTTTTAGTATTGGTCTGACCAGCACTCAAAAGACGGTGGTAACAGGCTGAATTGACGGGAATAAAATAAAATTAAAAAAATTTGGGAACTGTTTTGAATTTGCTCGGTCTGAATAGGTGTAGTTAGCAGAGTGTTCGAGGGTTTAACAACCCGATAAGTTTACAGGCCGTCAAACTTGTTTTCTTACTGAAACTACTAATTTACGCTGCTTTTTCTTATTAACTCCTATGTTTAATTGTATCCGCCCAGAGCCCCTTTGCTCTGGGCTTTTTTTATTTAGTGCGCTTTTTCAGCACCACTCGCGGCATCACTAACCCCGAGACTCTTGATGGCCCGCCCGATAAAATTTTGATCTAGATTGGTACAGCACAATAGTGATCCGTTAATATGATCGCCCATTTGGTTCACTACTTCGATCGATGAAACTCGCCAATACGCCAATTACTCAACATCAATTTGATGACATTCCTTTTTTCCTTAAGCGCGATGATCAGCTCCACACGCATTTCAGTGGGAATAAAGCGCGAAAATTTATGGCCGTATTGGAGCAAGATTACCCTGCAACTCGAACCTTGATCAGCTATGGTAGCGCACAAGCAAACTCGCTCTACTCTCTGGCGGCTTTAGCATCAATCAAAGGCTGGACGTTAGAGTTTTACGTTGACCATCTACCGCAGTGGTTAATCGATAGGCCGATGGGTAACTATCGTGGTGCTCTAGAGCTCGGGGCTAAGGTGATTGCAACCTCAGAGTACCACCTTCATCCCAAAGACTTTATTGAGCAAATGCGGCAACCGGATAGCAGTTGCCTTGTGATAGAAGAAGGGGGACGCTCGACTCTGGCTCGTTCAGGTATTGAACAACTGGCACGAGAAATACTCTCTTGGACTCGCTTTGAACCTCACAATCAGTTTGTTGTTGCTTTGCCAGCGGGGACTGGGACAACAGCACTATACTTGCATAAGTTCCTTAAGCCACATTCCATACCCGTTATCACCTGCCCTTGTGTCGGTGGCAAAGAGTATTTAATCAAACAATTTGAACAACTTGGTGAAAGCGACTTTCCACACATTCTGGAACTGGACCATAAGCACCATTTTGGCAAACTCTATCGACAAGATTATCTAATTTGGAAACAGCTTCTCGAAGATACCTCTATCGAATTCGATCTCCTCTATGACCCTATGATGTGGCAGTGTCTACAATCGTGGTATAAAGAGAATCAAGATAAAACCATCATCTATGTTCACCAAGGTGGCTTACTTGGAAACGAAAGCATGCTACCTCGTTACGAGCGTAAATATGGCCCTGATTTGGGAGAGAGTCTATGAAGTCGTACCTACCGCTGCTACTCGTTGTAATGCCATTTTCAACACAAGCCAATACGATTAGCACCACAGCAAAACCCATCGTCGCAGTGAATGCCAGCGAGATTGGCAAACGCGTTTGTTACTATCAAGATCAAGCCTATTCTGACGGCGCTATCCTTCAGGTTGGTGAACATTACATGATTTGTTCGGCAGCTAACGATTTCGAGACAAATGGCGCACTAAAGTGGTCCCCTTTAGCGGAACACAGCGAGGGTTCTACCAGCGAAGATAAACCTAAGGCCAAAGCGGTCAAACGCTACTCTAACAACGAATAAGGACTCATGTTGATCACACCGATTGCTGTGCGTCTCACCAAAGGTGACGACTTAAAACTTGCCCTTCAACGACTGGTCACTCAGCACCAAATTCGTGCTGGAAGTATCGCCTCTTGCGTCGGCTGCTTTACGCATCTCAAACTGCGCTTAGCTGGTGCGACTGAGACACTGCAACTTAATGAGCCGCTAGAGATTGTTTCCGTTATGGGTACACTGACTCCAGACCACCAGCACGTTCATCTTTCTGTCTCACGCGCAGATGGTTCAGTGGTTGGTGGACACCTACTGGAAGGTTGCCTGATTGATACCACGGCTGAACTGATTGTTCTCCAATACCATGAGCTTAATTTCAACCGAGAATACGACCCACAGACTGGCTATACTGAGTTGCACCTTGACTCTTCGAGCCAATGAAAAAAGGCTCCATGAAACATGGAGCCAGGAGCATAAATAGTTCGGGGGAACTATTTGACTAAATTCCTTAACGCTTTGACTGAATCAGGGCCGCTGCATTGTGCATCGCATCTTTGGTACTCACGTCTATAATGGCAATGTTCTTAAACCTTTCTGGCTCTTTAATCGCCACATCATGAGCAAATATCACCAACTTAGCGCGGGCAATATCGCGCTCGGTAATGCGATTGTTAATCCCATCTGCACCTTGGGTTTCTACCTTGATTCTCACCCCAACGGCGTTGGCAGCTTTCTCCAGTGACTTAGCCGCCAAAAAGGTATGCGCCACCCCAGACGGACATGATGTCACCGCCAGTACATCCGCCTCACCTTCTCCCTGAACCGAAGAATACACACGTTTCAACGAGCCGTATTCATCTTCATCTTTAACATTTTTCTTCAGTAGGATGACGATACAAGCGGTCGTCAACGAGCCAGCGAGCGTACCAACGATATAACCGAGTTTGCCATCAACGACAGGCAAAACTATCCAACCACCCCATGGCGCATGATTGAGTACGTGGAACATAAAGCCAATCACGTTACCCACAATCCCCCCCAGCACAATTGCAGGTAACACACGCGCAGGATCGGCAGCCGCAAAAGGAATTGCCCCTTCACTGATGCCAATCATGCCCATGATCCCAGCAGCCTTGCCTGCTTCACGCTCGTCACGCTTAAACTTCTGTGGCGATAGTAGCGTTGCGAGTGCCAACCCAAGCGGTGGAGTACAGATTGCGATGCCAACCCCTCCCATTAACCATGGCTGTGTATTCACTTGCGTTTGAGCAAACAGAGTAGCAACTTTATTGATAGGGCCACCCATATCAAAAGCGGTCATGGCACCCAGCACCATACCTAACACGATCTTGCCTGAACCAGCCATATCCGTCAGTAGGGTGTTAAGCGAATTCATGGTTGATGAGATAGGAACGCCAATCACCCACATTACTGCACCGCAGGTGACAAATGTGCCCACCAATGGATAGATAAAGATACTACCGAGCGAAATCATGCTTTCCGGCAATCTAATTTTCTTCAATAACCACACCACATAGCCAGCGAAAAAGCCAACCACTATCGCGCCAAGAAAACCCGTGTGGTACTGGTCAACGGCGACCCAAGAACCAATCATACCCGGTGCGAGTCCCGGCTTGTCAGCGATGGAGTAGGCGATATATCCACCAAGCACCGCAGTAAATAGTGTCAGACCGGCAATACCCATTTGCGCCATATCCGCCAGCATCCCTTTCTCTGGCACCGCACCATGCCCTGAGATCATTACCGACAGCGACAACAGAACGCCACCCGCGACGATAAATGGAATCATGTGCGACGTGCCAAACAGCAGATGCTCTTTAACCCGAGCAAGTTGATGCGCCACTAGACTTTGTGACTGGAAATGGGATTCCTGCAACAGCTGTTGGTGTGACAACGGATCATCAATCTGCTCATCAATGATCAGCGCAAGGGCCTGCTCAACGCTCTGTGCCTGTTTAAGCTGTTCAATAAACTCTGGTTCAATTAACTTACCAGATAGCTGTGCTAAGACTTCGATGTGATGATGATCATCCCCGTCCGGCGAAGCTAACATAAAAAATACAGCCGACAGCTCGCCATCTTCAGCGCCGTAGTCAATACCCGAGCGACTAATGCCAATCGCAACCGCTGGTTTTGCTACCGCACAGCTCTTTGCGTGGGGAATGGCAATCCCCTCTTCAAACCCTGTATTTCCAATGTTTTCACGCGCCCATAGATCAGCCAGAAATTGCTCTTTATCGGCAAGTTTTCCCGCCTTATCTAACATACCAACCAACTCTTCGAAAACTTGCTGCTTAGTGGTCGCTGTTAGCTCCAAACAGAGAGTTTCCGCTTGGATTAGGTTTGTTATGTCCATTGTCTCTACCTGCCGTACTCGCGCTCGAATATAGATTAATCAGCCCTATCTGTCAGAGATATAGGACTAAAACCGCATTAACTGGATTATTGTAACACTGACATTAAAGTGTGAAGTGTATCGGTGAATTTATTGTTCCGTGCCAATGAAATCTCAATTCGCTGTGCTAATATCCGCAAAAATACCCACAGAGATTGACTATGAAAATTATTGCTGTCACTGCCTGCCCAACAGGCATTGCACATACCTATATGGCAGCAGATGCGTTAAATAAAGCTGCGCCGAAATACTCTGTTCAGATTAAAGTCGAGACCCAAGGTGCAATGGGTATCGAAAATCTTCTGACGCCGCACGACATCGCTCAAGCAGACAAAGTGTTAATCGTATCTGACATTGAAATTGAACAAGCTGCGCGTTTTGATAGCATTCCGTGTATCCGACTCTCGATAGAAGAAGTGCTGCTCAATGTGGATAAAGTTTTCATCACTCACTGCCGCGCATAACCCCACCGATGACTGAATACCAGATAACGTTTCTTGTCAGTAACACTAGCGCCTCGACTCACGTCGCTCAGCCACTGCGTAGATTGGCGAAAAAGTTTAAAAGTTCGATCCGAATCATCAACATCACTCGCAATCGAAGTGCCGATTTGACCAAGTCAGTGGCACTGCTTCAGGCCGGACTTGTTGAAGGGGATCTGTGCCAGATCACCGCCTTTGGCATTGATGCTGAACTGGCATGCTTCGTGATTAAAGATGTTGTTGCGGAACACTATGATCTGGTTGGAGCGCAAATCAACCACGAGTTCTCTAACCAACTTGCTAAGCGTCTGCCACAGTTAAATACACCGAGCCCCGTGGAGTGGCACTACGCTAAAGCACATACCGCGTTGACCAAATTTGAGTGCCTCAAAGGCCTCGCGCAACTTATCCACCCGATAAATCCTGATGAGCTTATTCTGGCATTCATCAAACGTGAAGAGCGCTCTTCTACCTGTATCACCGCTGGTATTGCCCTGCCCCACGTGATGTTCGAAAACAAAAGCATCAATCATATTTCTATTGCGGTTATCAGTAGTGAAACACCAATAGACTGGGCTTCTCAAGTCGGCCAAATTCATCTAGCAATAGCACTGGTGATGCCTTCCTCGCCAACTCGCGATCAGATTGTCACTGCGACCAACCTAACCCGCAATCTGCTCTCTGGGCAGTTGGCTGAACGTTTGTTAGTGACCAAAAGCAGCATCGAACTGCAAGCCTTGTTGATGTATTCAATGTCGAGACTGATTGGATAGCGGTTAAATTGAGCCTCGATAATCGGAAGGGGTTCTGCCCGTGCGATTTTTAAATACCCGACAAAAGTAGTTTACATCCTTGAATCCGCAACGAACCGACACTTCATTCAGTTTAAAGTTGTATTTCTTGAGCATGAATTTCGCTCGATCTATCCGTACCCAAGTAATGTAATCGGCCAAGGTCATATGACCCTGTTGACGGAACAGCCTAGATAAGTGATTGGACGAGATGCTAAAGCGCTCCGCAATGCTATCTCGAGTGATCTGCCGATGGAAATTTTCCTGAATATAGATACAAATCCCCTGATAGAGATCTTGAACACGGTTATGTGATTTCTCTTCCGGCGCATCAAGCATGGTATTGCAGTATTGGAGCAATGCTTGAAGTAATAACTCATCCATCGGTTGTTTGATGCTTTCTCTCGCCAGCGAACTCAGGGCTTCTAGGATATTGTCGATAGCAAAGCCCGAACGGGTTTGTAAACTATGCTTCTGAATATCATAGAAACTCTCTTCACCTTTTCGCTTACTCACTAAGCTAAGCCCTAATTGTCGGCGACCAAAAAGAATGCTTAGCACAGAACAGTTGGTATCCCAATCTGGCTTGTTCCAGCAGTTTGGCGGAATAAAAATCGCATCGCCCGCCTGAGCAACGATCTGACTGACCTTACGTTGATGATCTTCCATCTCATTGATGTACTCACCTTCAAGCACCAGTTCCAAACGTGGAAAGTTAACCTGATAACTGCACTCTGGTGGAGTATGAAAGTCACCCGCAAACCAAATATTGTGGATTGGTTTACGTTCATTAAGTACCGCACAAATTAAATCTTGGAACATCATCTTTGGCCCCTCAACAGGACATTCTCTCTACTACACGCACAGGTATACCCCGTGATGAATCACGGCGCTACTGAGCAAAGTCACACTTCCACATTGATGATACAAAAATCCAGCAAAAGCAATAATTTTATAGTTAGACAATCATAGATCAACAAACAACAAGACGACCAATCACACCATAAGTTAATGTTTTAAAAACATTTAACATCAACAACCCCATAACACAACGGCGTTCAACCACGATCCAAATCACATCACGAAAATACAGTTACAATCGTCTAGTAAATGCATTTTTTCTTCACTACAGGACTTTCGCCTCGCCTTTCACAATACCCCTAGTAAAACAATAAAATGATAGGGGTTCCTAATGATCACCAAACTCATCAATGAGAATTTGATTGCGCTCAATCTTAATGCGCAGTCCAAAGAAGAGGTTTTTAACGAGCTAATCGAGATCCTGTACGCACAGGGTCGTATTTCAGACAAAGAACAGTTTCTTGCTGATATCAAAGCGCGTGAAGAACTTGGCAATACAGGTTTTGAACAAGGCGTCGCACTGCCGCACGCTAAGAGTTCTGCTGTCATCGAGCCCGCAGTGGTTATCGGTGTGCATAAAACAGGCATCGACTACGGCGCTGAAGATGGGCTTGCTTCGAAACTGTTCTTTATGATTGCTTCACCAGACGGAGGAGACAATCACCACATTGAGGTTCTGGCTGAACTCTCTTCTAAGCTGATCGAGCCAGGTTTTATTGAACAGTTTCTCGATTGCCAAGATAACCATGCTGCGCTGGAACTTTTACTGACAAAACAGCCTGAAACGGCATCGAACCAAGCACCAACCAAAGGCTTGATTATCGGAGTGACCGGTTGTCCTGCGGGTGTTGCCCACACTTATCTAGCAGCAGAAGCACTAGAAAAAGGGGCGGCAAAGTTAGGATACGAAATCAAGGTTGAAACGAATGGCTCGATCGGGGTCAAAAATAGTCCGAGCGAAGAAGAGATTGCACAAGCGGAAGCGGTTGTTGTTGCCTGCGACAAACAAGTTGATATGGCTCGCTTTGCTGGTAAACGCGTGATTAAAACCAATGTTAAAGCGCCTATACGCGATGCCGAAGGACTGATTCAACAAGCACTATCTGCACCAATTTACCAAGCAGAACAAACACAAGCGACCCAGTCTGTCGCAGACAAAGCCTCACAAGCTCGTTCCGATCTCTACCGTTACCTGATGAACGGCGTATCACACATGATCCCGTTTGTCGTAACGGGTGGTCTATTGATCGCTCTTGCCCTAGCCATTGGTGGTGAGCCGAGTGAATCGGGTATGGCAATTCCTACCGGTAGCATGTGGAACCAAATCCTTGAAGTGGGCGTGGTCGCTTTCACGCTGATGATCCCGATCCTAGCGGGTTACATTGCTTATGCGATTGCTGACCGTCCTGCCCTAGCCCCAGGCCTGATTGGCGGCTGGATTGCTAACAACGGTTCATTCTACGGCGCTGAAGCGGGTACTGGTTTTATCGGTGCTATCGTAGCTGGTCTGCTTGTGGGTTACTTCGTTAAGTTCATTACTTCAATCAACTACCACAAATTCATCCAGCCGCTTGTACCGATCATGATCGCGCCGATCACAGGTTCACTGTTTATCGCTGGTCTGTTTATCTTTGTCATCGGCGCACCAATCGCCGGACTAATGGATGGCCTGACTGCAATGCTAACCAGCATGAGCACAGGTAACGTTGTTCTACTCGGTATCGTACTTGGTGGTATGGCTGGCTTCGATATGGGTGGTCCATTCAACAAGGTCGCATTCCTATTCTCTGTCGGCATGATTGCTAGCGGTCAAACTCAATTTATGGGCGCAATGGCGTGTGCAATCCCAGTCGCTCCACTTGGTATGGCGATCGCAACCGCAGTTGGCCGTAAGTTCGATCTGTTTGAATCCTCTGAAATCGAAGCAGGCAAAGCAGCTGGCGCAATGGGACTTGTGGGCATTTCTGAAGGTGCTATTCCGTTTGCCGCTCAGGATCCGATGTCAGTTATCCCAGCGAACGTACTTGGCTCTATGGTGGCGGCAGTAATGGCGTTCTCATTCGGCATCACCAACAGCGTGGCTCATGGTGGTCCTGTTGTCGCACTGCTTGGAGCGATGAACTTCCCTATGCTTGCTCTGCTCTCAATGGCGACTGGCGCATGTGTTACTGCAATGACATGTATTGCGCTTAAAAATCTGCGTAAGGCGAAGCTAGCCGCTGCAACCGCTTAAACCGCTCTCCCCCTTATGGCTTGAGTGGTTTCATCCTCAAGCCATGTTTATTTCATGGTGACTTCTATGTCTGATTTTTCTATCTCGAATGACTCTCTTATTCGACAAGTCTTCTACCCTATGACTAACGTTATCCAGAATTACGCATGGGGTAGCCGCTGTTCTTTTGCTCAGCTATTTGGTATTTCCAATCAGAGTGGAGAACCCCAAGCCGAAATCTGGATGGGTGCCCATCCCAATGGCTGTTCTACCGTGAACACCGAGGGTGAAGAGACAAAACTCTCCAATCTAATCTCACAAAATTTAAGCCTGTTTCTCAGTGACAAAATTGCCAAACGCTTTGGTGAGTTACCCTATCTGTTTAAAGTGCTTGCAGCGGAAAAAGCCTTGTCGATTCAGGTTCACCCAAACAAACAACAAGCGGAACGTGGCTATCAGTTTGAAGAGCAGCAAGGGGTCCCGCTCACAGCTGGCAACCGCAATTACAAAGATCCTAACCACAAACCAGAGCTGGTCTACGCGCTGACTGACTACACGGCAATGAATGGTTTTAGACCGATTAGCGAGATCCTTGCCCATTTTAACTACCTTGATATTCCTGAACTCACGTCATTGGTTCACGACTTAGCAGGCGATCAAACACCGAATGGTTTAGCGAGCTTTTTCTCGGGTTTGTTGTCACTGCAAGGTGAGCAGAAAGAAATAGCGTTGATGATGCTAATCATGAAAGCCAAACTATCACCGACCCCGCTGTTTAACCTGATCAGTGAGCTTGAAGAGCAATACCCTGGTGATGTTGGTCTTTTCGCTCCATTAATCCTCAATGTGATTGCGCTAAAACCCGGTCAAGCGATGTACTTGGATGCAGAAACGCCCCACGCCTATATCAAGGGGACTGGGCTTGAGATCATGGCCAACTCAGACAACGTATTGCGTGCAGGTCTGACACCAAAATATATGGATGTAGAGGAACTGGTCTCCTGTACCAAATTCAATGAAAAACCTATCGACAGACTGCTACTGCAACCCCTTGAGCAAGATGGTGTGATGGAGTATCCGATCCCAGTTGAGGACTTTAAGTTTGCCATCCTCAGCAACTCCCATCAGCGCGAGATTAAAACCGAAGGTGCCGAGATTCTGCTGCCGCTGGATGAGGCTATGACACTGACGCACCAGTGCGGTGAAAGCTGCGTGATTGACAAAGGCCAGTCGGTATTTATTCCAGCCTATGCCAACAGTTACATCGTTGACTGCAATCGGCGTGTAGCACGCGCGTATAGCTAAGTAAAAAAATCACTTTGCACCAATGTAAAATGCCTCGCGACTGCGAGGCATTTTTGTTTTCAACCATTCACAAGGCACTGAATCTATTAATATTTATGACTAACATCACAAGAATGTCATTCACGAATAATGACGCTAATCACAGTTAGATTTGCTGGATACAAATGTACAGTGAAAGGCTTTTTTTTACTATTTCGCCACTGGCCACAATCCATTAATTTTTAACTCAGAAGTTCAATAAAGATTGAGTTAAATAAATGATCACAAAACTAACTAACGTCAGCCTAATTAACGCCAACCTTCAAGCAAATAATAAACAACAAGTGTTTGAAGAGTTAGCCCAAATGTTATTAAGCGACCAGCGTATCAATAACAAACAAGCGTTCTTAAATGATATCCATCATCGCGAGTCACAAAGCATTACGTCAATGGACGGCATCGCCTATCCACACGCTAAAAGTCAAGCAGTGACAGAACCAGCAATCGCTGTTGGCGTAAAGCGCGAAGGTATCGATTACGGCGACGAAGACGGCATCAAACCGACCGTATTTTTTATGATCGCCTCTCCGGATAACGGTGCGGATCATCATATTTATGTTCTACAAGAATTATTTGGAAAATTCAGTGATGAATTTATTCAAGATATTCACAACGCAAAAGACCAACAACAAATCCTAGATATTTTAATCAATTCATAAGGCGTAGTAACTATGAGTACCCTAACAGCTCAAGCTACAAACAATAGCGACTTTAAAAAACTACTTAGTACCATGAAAGGTCACCTTTTATTTGGTACCTCTCACATGCTTCCGTTTATCGTAGCCGGTGGTGTATTGCTGGCACTGGCGGTCATGGCATCAGGTAAAGGTGCGGTGCCTGCTGACGGCTTACTGGCAGATATCTCAAACATCGGCATTAAAGGCTTGGTGCTTTTCCCTATCATCCTTGGTGGCTTTATCGGCTACTCCATTGCCGACAAACCTGCCCTTGCGCCAGCTATGATCTCATCTGGCATAATGGCGGATATGGGCGGCGGCTTCCTAGGCTGTATCGTGGCAGGCTTTATTGCCGGTGGTGTGGTGTTCCAACTTAAAAAGATCCCTCTTTCAGCCAACATGACCGCGCTAGGCGCGTACTTTATTTACCCTCTGATTGGTACGCTGATTTCTGCAGGCATCGTACTATGGGGTATCGGTGAGCCAATTAAGATCTTTATGGCTTCAATGAACGAGTTCTTGGCCTCGATGGCTGGTGCTTCTAAAGTGGTGCTAGGTACCATTCTAGGTGGTATGACAGCGTTCGATATGGGTGGCCCAATCAACAAAGTGGCCACACTGTTCGCTCAAACTCAAGTAGACACACAACCGTGGCTAATGGGCGGTGTAGGTATCGCAATCTGTACGCCTCCACTCGGTATGGCACTGGCTACTTTCCTATTCAAGAAGAAGTTCACTAAGCAAGAGCAAGAAGCCGGTAAAGCAGCCGCTATCATGGGTTCAATTGGTATCTCTGAAGGTGCTATCCCATTCGCAGCAAACGACCCAATGCGCGTTTTGCCATCCATCGTTGCTGGCGGTATCGTGGGGTGTGGTGAACTGAAAGGGACAACAGGGCCACTTATTGAGAAATTTACAATTCGTCTTTGTTTTCACTAACAACTTGAATTATCGCTGAAAAAAGCCCCTATTGAAAGGGGTTGGGGTGTATATTTGACCACACTACTTTTAGAACGACACACAAATTTTCGCTTACAGGGGCACTTTGGCATCAATAATACAGGAAAAAACAACCAAAATTTAGCGCTATCTTGACCTCTAAAAACCACTAACGGAAACTCTTGAAAACAACATCTAAGTATTCGACAATATCGCCCTACTTTATATAACCTAATATCGTAGTCCTGTATCTAATCTGAGTATTATTTTAGGTTATCCTATAGTAAAGATTGAACCATTGGAAAAATATTTTAACAGCATAAAAACATAATAAGGATAACAAGAAAGCAATGGATTTCATTACTTTATTTATTTTCCTTATTGACAAAGCTCCATTGATTTTGCGTAGGTTCTACTTGAATAACGAGTTGATATTTCTCTTAGATTTTTACATTCCTCATAATTAGTAATTTTAGCATTAGAGGCCTGTCGAATAACGAAACTCATTAACGGAGATATAATAAAAATCAGTATCAAAGCTATTTTGTTTAATTTGTTAGGAGTTATAATGTAATTTAATACTTGACAGATGTAGTATAACAAGAAAAATGAACCAATTAAAACACCCGAAATAGAACCCCATACATTCAATATCCCATCAATGACAAAAATATCTTTCTGCGTGGAGCTAAAAAACACCATGTAGTCAGAGGATAAATACAATGAAAATAATGTAATTAATATACACAAAAAAATCCTAATTATAATCATTATAATACTCTTCCACAGCCCTTGTCATTTCCTTTGAATATCCATTTTCTTTATCTAAAATATCCAAACCTTTTCCTGTAATAAAAGACAATACAACAAATATAGAGCCCGTTAACAAAGTACTTGCTGTTGCTGGAACAAATGCAGCTGTAAACAGTGCGGCCGCTCCTAAGGCTGTCAGTCCTTTTATAACATCACTAGCTGAATTACCTAAAAACTCGGCTAGTGTAGCTTCATCTCTTAACGCATAATCAACGACATTGATACCAACTGATACAGCCACTTCTAAACCAACATTAAAGCGAACATAATGAACTGCACCTTTTAGATCATTTAAACCTAAACCTAATTGAATAATCCTTGGATTATTGGCTTTCCATTTATGCCCACGTTCAAGAGTTTTTAGGTGCTTACGATAGTTCTTAATTATGATCCAGTTCTGGCCATTTATATTTTTTGTATAAGCCTGAACACCCAAACCTCCTAAGCCCTTTGCTGTTTCAACAGCGTCATATATTCCTTTTCCTAAACCCTGTCCATAGTCTTTCATATTATTAAGAGTTTCTTTATAACCCATATCTTCATAGAGATTTTGTAAGAACTCATAAGCTTCTTCTGGGGACATCCAAGCGATACTGGTTATAGGCTTTACATACTCAACGTTAAGCGTTTTTTTGCCATCTTTAGCTAATGGGTTGTATGGTGGCCAAAAAGCGTTATTAGGATCGATTTGAGAAGCTTTTTGAGATACCACTGTTTTAGCTTGGCTTGCCGCTGCTGCTGACATAGCGGAAGCATTACCCATTGAACCACCGATAGATACACCACTACCACCAATATTAATATTGACACCATTACCGATAGATACACCGTTCCCCATATTTACAGATGAAACGATAGAGGCTCCTAACGTTACTTGGTTTGAGCTTTCAGCTAAATAGCAATTTCCACAACCTGTATCAACAAAATCGCCCGCTTTCGCAAATGATACACCATTAACCACTATATCCCTCGGACTTGTCGCTACGATAAGTCCTTGACCTCGACAAGATTTACTACCGCAGGTGCAAGTAGCCATATCACCAATCAAAGCAACAGGCCGATTGTTTATCACTACGCCAGAATTGCCACTTATCACTTCACCGCCCGTAGTCGTTTTACAACCTACTGTAATAGCGTCATTACCCATTATAATCACCCTTGTCTGCCGTAGCTTGGGGAAAAATACTAATAGAACCATCTTTAATAATAATCGGGGGGTTAGTTGGTGATGGGGTTGAATGTAGGTTGATTGATTTCCCTGTTATAAATAAACCATCTTCGGTGACTTTCAGCGATGCTTGATTTTTGGGGCTGACTGCTTGGTTACTCATAAGTGCTCTACTTAAATTGATAAATATGAGCCACTGAGCATATCACGCATTTAGGCAGCACAAATCACAAAAAAATACTTTTGGAAAGTAAATCAACAAGTAAATTCTTTTAGGTGTGGCTCTGACAATCCAATACTAAACAACACGCTTTAGGTTCAATTAGGTATTTTAATCGTTAATAATAAAAAGCTTTTCAATAACGAATGGCTTTGTTATTTTTTCTTTCGCTTTCTGAACAGATGGCGATGCCACTCTTTACACCAATATCAAAGTTAACAATGGTTAGTTTTAGTTGGTTGGGGTTACCGATACTGGGAACCTATGCATTTACTGGGCTATTTGGTGCTGTTGTGGTGGCACTAATCCAGTCTTTAAAGCTTCGTTGTCAGACAATACACTCACCAAAGTTTATTTTAATCCCTGCTTTGTGTTTCGGTGTGTTAGGAGCTGTCGTAAACTATGCTAACTATTACGTCGTCATTGAACCTTACGGCTTAGTCTAATGCCCTGATAAAGTAGGTTATGGTAAAAGTTTGCTTCGAGACTATGTAACAGATATCAAGTATTGCATAGAGCCATAAAGTCGATTCATACAAGGCGTTCAAGGCGGATTCACAACGCTTGGCAGCTTCAGTTCAAGTCCAGTTAAGTGTTTAAGGTATCAAGATACTTTTTCTCATCTGTCGCAATTCGTTCAGATTAATTACACTAAATTGATTCTGTCCAAAAGCTTCTCGGATTGAATTTTTACCTGTGGCACTTTCTAACTCGAAAGTGCCCCAAAGCTTGTTAGCTCCAGTACTGCTCGTTTTTGCGCAAAAGCACAACCAAATATGCAACAGAGTGATATTGTTGATAGTGCTATAACCGCGTATCCTATGGTTCAGAAACTAATCCACAGGATTAAAGGAAGAAATAACTCGGACAGAATCATGAGTAAAAATAGTAAGCTTCGTAGAGATGCTAAACGGAAAAAAGCTAAAAAAACGAACAAAAATACAAATGCTACCCCACAAAAATCAGACACTGCTTCTATGCCAGTTATGACACAGGTCAACAATCCATTTTCGGGATTATCCGACGAACAACGCAAAGAAGCACTATCTAAAATGGGAGAAAAAAGTAAAGAGGTCGTTATTGAATCTCTCGATTTTTTTGAGGACACGTTGCGTAAGTATGACGCTATAACATTGATCTCTAATATTGCGTGTTATGGCCTTACTGTTGGTGTAAGTGATTCAGGAGTATCGTCAAGGGATTCTGCCTCTGGAGTACAACAAGCGCATGTAGAGTTACTTCAAGCAATTTTGTTAAAAATACCTGAGGATGAAGTTGGTTTATACCCGATAACTCCAGATGTTGTGCAAACTGTTATAGATAAACTTCAGGAAGTTAGTCAGGCGTTTGCATTTAGTCGAATTAGTGATAGTTCGATTGAACTTTCCGATAGCGAAAGTGCAATAAGCCTCATTCAAGAAAAGCTAAGAGGTCACACTCAGATAGTTCGAAACTGGGGTTTCTACTCTCAAGTTAAAACGGTGTGTAAAGAGTTATACTCAAATTTCGATGGCTTGCTGTCTAATAAGTTGGGCTTTACCGCTTCGGATATCATTGCAACTTTCGAAGCCCTAACAGACATCATGGAAGATAATTTATCACAACGCTTTAAAGTCTTGTCTGAGCTTACCACGGCAAAGAAACCATTTGATCTGCTGTTAAGGTATCACCAGTTGATTGGTCAAGGACAAAAGGAAGCTGAAGAATTTGCACGCCAGATAGATATATCACGCATGTCTAAGCAGAAAGTGTTTGCAATGTGTTTGTCCCATTTCGATTTGAGAATGGCGGACTACTATCTGATTGACTTCGATAAGGTCTCTGAAGCAACAGGCTTGGATCCTTGCAAAGTAAAAGAGATTGCTGATTTGTTCTCGTATTCTCTTGGTGATTTAAAAAATAAAAAGACCTTCTTCTTTTTTCTAGATAACCCTGTTTGGCACAAACCAATAATTGTTTCTGAAAACAAGTACTACTGCATGCTACCTCAGCTATTCTTTAGTTTCGCTCTAGGTACGTTAGACGAGATAGTTGAAAAATATGATAAAGAGGGGCTACATAAGCGGCGAGCCCTATATTTAGAAAATAAAATTGAAAGCATTGTAAAGACACGCTTTCCTACCTCTAAAGTCGTCTCTGGGATTAAGTGGAGCCATGATGATGCGCAGTACGAAACTGATCTTATCGCTTTTATTGATTCGCATGCGATTATCATAGAAGCCAAATCTCACAAAATCTCGAAACCAGCGTTGAGAGGCGCCCCAGATCGAATAAGAAGGCATCTTCAAGAAGTACTGATTGATCCTAGCGTTCAGTCCTATCGTTTAGAGCAAAAACTTAATGAAATTCGAGATGAAAATTTACTTGATGATTTAGTTGAGAACTTGCCGATTAATATTCACGACATTAATAAGGTTCTGAGAGTTTCGGTATCATTGGAAGACTTTGCTACCCTTCAGTCAAACTTACGCTTATTCGAAGCCACTGGCTGGCTTCCTGATGAGTTTGTAGCTTGTCCTTCTATGAATATCGGGGATTTCGAAACCTTGTTCGACCTCTTAGAACATCCAGTTCAGATAGTGCATTACCTATTGAGAAGGACAGAACTTGAAAAGAATTACAAGTTTGTTGGTGATGAATTAGACTTCTTAGGACTATATCTTTCAACTTTGCTAAACATGGGAAATATGGCTGATGATCCATCTGTGGAGATGATTATTACTGACATGTCAAACCCAATAGATCTCTACTATATGTCTAAAGAACAAGGGATTAATGTAGATAAGCCTCAGCCAAAGACGTCGCGTTGGTTCAGAGATATATTCCACACACTTGAACAAAGAGCGACACCCCGATGGAGTGAGATCGGCTGTATTTTGAATCGTTTTCCTCCAGACGATCAAAGAAAGATGGTGAAGCATATTGAAGACCTTTCGAGAATTGTCCAAAGAAACTGGAAAATCGAAGGTCACAAAAATAGCCTGATCTACAGTCCACCTGAGAGTTCAGAGTATGCTTTAGCTGTCGTGCTATTTAAAAATGAAAACCGTGAAAAGCGCTATGATTTTATTGACAATGCATCGTCAATGGGATTAGAGCCTGACCATGTAAAATACTGCCTAGTTATTGCAGTGAATATTGATCAGGAAGACCATCCTTATCACTTCATTGCACTGACTGAGAAAGAAATATCAGATGCCAAGAGTCTAGAAGAAGTAGCTAACGTAAGTTAGCACTTAGCTTAGCTCCAATTTCGGTGGACAAGGGAAGTTCACCAGCCACATTAAGGAAGGTCATTTAGCTGCAATATTGGAAGAAATCCGAACAGTCAGATTCCTCCATGGGTAGTAACTCACTTTTGTCCATCTTCGAGTCAGCTTTATCTGAGCTGACTCATTTGTGCCCCATTGTGTGTTTCGACCACCATAGAAAATCATTACTAAACCTAATGAGAAATATCTCCAATAACGATGTATGTGTAGCTTGATAACCAATAGTCTAAGAGCAACGCTTATTCATATATCGTTATCAATTCGCATTGTAAAGTCAATGTTATTGTTTTTTATAGCATTAGTTGATAGCTTGAAATGTGTAGGCTTGCTCTGCACTCCGTAGCATAGTGCGTTGTGAGGGTGAACCGTAAAGTAGGCGCTTACGCATAATTATGGAGAATATTTTGAGTATGAGTGAAGGAAAAGGAGAGTTGGTTAAAGTCGGCTCCACTGAACTAAGTCAACCAATCGATGATTTACACCAGCAGCTCGAAGGGTATCTTACGCATGTTGGCCTTCCAATTGATAATGTCGTCGTCCCAATCTCTGAGAGGAAAAAGGTGATAGCCTCTTTGGAAGATTCGCTATCTATTATCCCAATAGATGATCGGATTAAATCGCATTACTTATCAAAATATACAGTTGCTATCTCGGTTGGTTTATTTGATGGAGCGTTAAATTATCTATGGGATGAAACAGTAAGAGCTTTTCGTCGCCTAATTATTGCCTTCGATTTACAGTATTTCTATTCGATCGCTGAAAAAATCAGTTCTAGGTACAAAAACCTGTCGAAAGAAGAAGATATTGACCAAGTAAGTGAACATGATCTACTTGAAGCTTGTAGAAGAATAGGTTTGCTTTCAGATGTTAACTACCAACGATTAGAGCATGTGAATTACATGCGAAATCACGCAAGTGCTGCACATCCAAATGACAATGACATTGATGGGCATGAGATGCTGGGATGGCTTAGCGTTTGTCTTCGGCACGCAATTACAGCTAAACCAGATCATTCACTAATAGCAGTAAAGCAACTCTTAACCAATATACGGACCACAGTAATACCTCAAGATGACTATTCAATAATTGGTGCGGACTTCATTAAACAGTCGATTGAGAGAATTGATGACTTCCTTTGGACGATATTTGGTCTGTATACGACTGATAAAACCACGAGCGATACCAAACAAAATATCGCTGGTATAGCTCCATTTATATGGAATGCTGCTACCGAGGATCGTAAGTACGAAATTGGTGCAAAATTTGGTGTTTTTAGGAAAAATGCTGAAGTTCATAGAAAGGAGGCTTGCCAAGAGTTTTTACAGCATGTGGATGGCCTTAACTATAAAGATGAAGATAGTTTAGCTGGTGAAATTATTGAGAAGCTAGAGAATCTAAACCGTGCGCATTTTGGGTCTAATAATTTTTATAATGAGTACCCTCATGCAAAGGCATTAGATGATTCGCTTCCTCCGAATGGCACTATCCCTAGAGCCTCTCGATCTATGTGGGTAAAAGTAATTTCTGTATGCTTTGTAGGGAACGGGTATGGATATCGAGAAGGTGTCGATGAGTCAGCTTTACCTTACTATAAGAAGCACATAAACAACTTTAATGAGGCCGAAATAGTAGAATTTATTCGTCTCTTTGGAGATCCTGAATTCACGTCTCCTTTAGCACGTACAAAACCGAGTTCCCGTGTTCGCCAGCAAGCCAGTACACTAAAAGAAAAAACAACTAATGCCCATATAATAAAATCACTGGATTTGATTATAAATGCGCCTAGCGTGAGTGTTCATAAGGTCCATACAACAACTGCATTTAAAAACAATTTAGAGTACCTTCCAGCCAACTAGAGTTGATTAACGAGGATTAAGCGCTGCAAAGCCAGCGCTTAATCCGACATGAATACTTAAAGTTATCCGTATTTTGCTAAATTAGGAAAACCCCTGACAAAGTTCTGTCCAGAAACGTGTTGAGACTCTATTTAATCAACATATTGCAGCTCCCTAGCCTCATCTAAGGAGCTTATGTAAACCTCCCCTAATTAGTTGCGCCCATAATTAGAGGTTTCGGTTTGTTCATTCTTCATTAAATATTCCCATGG